>CAXMRK010000187.1:0-15421 GCA_964195815.1 uncultured Acidimicrobiia bacterium
ACCTGATTGACCTGTTGGTTGAGCGGAAAGGCACAATACATATCCTTGTACGTAAGGAGTCTCTATCAAAATTTAAACAGTTGGTTGCCGATCGCTGGCCTGAACATAGCAAAAGAATTAAATCAGTGACAGGTGATCTTACAAAATCATTTCTTGGTGTGAATCCGCGTAAAAGACGTGATCTTAAAGGCCATGTTCAACATGTCTTTCATCTGGCAGCTATTTACGACATTCAAGCAAGCCAGGAGGTCCAGGAAGCAGCAAATGTTGATGGTACTCGTGCAGCTGTGAAACTTGCCGAAGCTGTCAAGGCAAAGCATTTTCACCATGTCAGTTCAATAGCAGCTGCCGGATTGTATCCGGGTGTCTTTCGTGAGGATATGTTCGAAGAAGCCAGAGGCCTTGATCACCCATACTTCAAAACTAAACATGAAGCCGAAAAAGTTGTGCGTGAAGAATGCAGTATTCCCTGGCGTGTTTACCGACCTGGTATCGTTATTGGGCATTCTGAAAGTGGCGAAATTGATAAAATAGACGGACCATATTATTTCTTCAAAATGATACAAAAAATGCGTCGCGCATTGCCTTCATGGATGCCTGCGCTAGGGATAGAAGGTGGTCGAATTAACATTGTGCCAGTAGATTATATTGCCAGAGCACTTGATCATATTGCACATAAGCCCAGACTAAATAAGAAGACTTTCCACCTGACAGATCCAAAACCGATGAGGATAGGTGAGGTGCTGAATGTTTTCGCCCAGGCAGCCCACGCACCACAGATGTCAATGAGAATTGACGCGCGAATTTTTGAATTTATACCACAAGCAGTTAAGTCTGGGTTGGCGATGTTCCCGCCAATTAAAAGAATTTCATCACAAATTTTGAAAAATCTTGGTTTACCGAGAGATATGATGAAGTTCGTTAATTACCCAACTCGTTTTGATAACCGCGAAACTGAAGCAGCGCTTAAAGGCAGCGGAATTTCTGTGCCTCGCCTACGTGAATATTCATGGGTTATTTGGGACTATTGGGAGCGTAAGCTTGATCCTGATTTATTTATTGACCACAGTTTGCGTGGACACGTTAAAGGTAAAAATATTCTTATAACAGGTGCATCATCAGGTATCGGTAAAGCCTCAGCAGAAATGATGGCGCGTGCAGGAGCACATGTTATTTTGGTCGCACGGGGTGAGGAAAAGTTACTTGAGACCCACGCTGTTATTGCTGAAGAAGGTGGAAAGGCTAGTTGGTACACAGCTGATCTTGCCGATGGCGATAGTTGTCAGAAATTAATTGCTGATGTATTGGCCGATCATGGAAAAGTCGATTTTCTGGTAAACAATGCTGGCCATTCTATTCGCCGTTCAATTTCATTGTCCTACGACCGAATTCATGATTATGAACGATTGATGCAATTGAACTATTTTGGTTCATTAAAGTTGATTCTTGGGTTTTTGCCAGCAATGGAAAAAGCGCGTAGTGGGCATGTGATTAATATTTCTTCAATAGGTGTATTGACTAATGCTCCTCGCTTCTCCGGTTATGTTGCATCAAAAGCTGCATTGGATGCATTCTCCAGGTGTGCGGCTGCAGAATATAATGATACTGGGGTGAAATTCACTACCATTAACATGCCACTGGTACGGACGCCTATGATTGCACCGACCAAGATGTATGATAACGTGCCAACGATATCACCAGAAGAAGCGGCAGATATGGTTAAGAACGCGGTTATTTTCCAGCCCCAACGGATAGCTACCCGCTTAGGTGTTTTTGTACAGATACTGCATATGGTGGCACCGAGTGTTACCGAAGTAGTGATGAATTCTGCATTCCGAATGTTCCCTGATTCAGCGGCAGCTAAAGGTAAGAAAGAAGGTGATGAGAAAGCATCACAAGAACAACTTGCCTTTGCAACTTTGATGAAAGGTGTACATTGGTAAACAGCTTCAGATAGTAGCTTGTTAAAAAAACCGGTACCAGCGTGCCGGTTTTTTTATTGAGTTGAGAAAATCCTCAGACCTAATAAACGGATAAATCGCTTCAATTCTAGCAACACTCCCTGCCTGATATTGTTATGATAAAGAGAAATATAATTGCTATAAAACGGGAATAGACACTATGGATATGTTAGCTCAACAAGCTCCTGAATTTGAATTGCAGGATGATGAGGGTAAAGCTCGGCAGTTGCAGGATTGGCAAGGGCAAAAAATACTGCTAGTTTTTTATCCTGGTGACAACACACCTGTTTGCACGAGTCAATTATGCGATTACAGGGACGGTATTTCTGATTTTCAGGATATGGAAGTACAGGTATTGGGTATCAGTCCCGACAGTGTTGAATCACACCAGCAGTTCAAGGCCAAACATAATTTACCATTCCCATTGCTCAGTGACGATGAGCTTAAAGTAGCCTCTGAATGGGGCTGTAAAGGACTGCTCGGCATGAAGCGTGCAGTTTTTCTGCTGGATGAACAACATATAGTCCGTTACCAACATATCGAATCTCTGGCAATATTCAGACGTAAAAAAGAAGAGCTACTAGAGGCGATTTCAGAGCTGGAGTCCAGCCAGACTGGTTCAATCTAGTTTGTAAAGTCAGCACTGGGGTATGTGTGTGGAATTGTAATTGCAAGCACATGCTCTGATTGCGTAAGAGATTTCAAGACGAAATATGAATGCAAATAAAGTGAATTGGTTTGCCAGGCGGGCAGCACTAAATTCCACAGCGGCGGTAAATTTAATCGCTGCACTTGAAGAAAATAGTCGAATTAATGCGGAGCTATTTGCTGATTCATGGCCGTTGAACAGGTTCAAGCTTATACAGGCTTGGCAGCGGCAAAGGATGGCCGAAGACTATCAGGATTTTGCCTCTCAGGAAGATTATTTCCCAGCTATAGATTTTTTCCTCACAGAGCTCTACGGTGATTTTGGTTTTATTGACCGTAATCATGACTTGAACAAGGTCTATCCGGCGATGGTTAAATTATTACCAGCGAGCATGCTGGACACGCTAACTGATGCATTGGTTTTTCAAGCTCATAGCTTGAGAATGGACATGTTGATGGCGGAATGTATTCAGCAGCTGAGGCCAGATTTGATAAGCGTTCAGCAAATTGACCTGAAACTATATGCTGAATTAAATCATCGGGTAGTAGCAGAAAGTAGCCGACGACAACAGATTGGCGAGGTGATTAAGCTTGGTAAATCCCTGGTTAATGTGGCCGACCATGCAATTTTACTGCGGTTGTTAAAAATGATGCGGGTGCCAGCTCGTGCCGCTGGTTTTGGGGTGTTACAAACATTTCTCGAACAGGGATTAAGTGCATTTCAAAAGATGCCCGACGCCGATTATTTTTTACACACTATCGAGATAAGGGAAGCAGCATTTATTGATCAATTGTACTGAGTTCAGCTTGCGCGGCTAGGCTACAAAGTGTGCTTGCATTATTTTATTTACTTCAGTTTCGACTTTGTGCTGGAGTAAATTTAGTGGAAAACTTAGTTCAGCTTGAACCAGAATGTGTTGGTCATCAATTTCAATTTGTCCATAGACCCCAGTACGCTCAAAATACAGTACTTCATCCTCCCATTCATATTCAATGGCATAATTTTCCGCAAGCTTGAGCGCAATTTCATTCGCGATTTCCTTTGCTTCCCCATTGGTGAAGTCATGTTTGTGAGAAATGTAAACTTGAGACATATCAATATCCAGTACTATGTGCCGCTCACTATAACGGCAAATGGGCCTGGCTGCCAATTATCTCATTCGCTATATTTAGTTATCAAATGTTGCTAAAGCTCATACTTGGAAGGCACCAGCACTGATGAAATAACCATGCCAGTTGCTAACGCAATTGCGGTAAGAAAAACATTAAAAAAACTTTCCAGTCCGGCGACAACATTATGCTCAAGAATCTGATTCAGGGAACGGAACCCCATAGCGCCCGGCACCAATAATAATAATCCCGGCACATAGATAATTGCTGAAGGTTTTTTACTTAACCGAGAGAAAAGATTAGCAGAGATACCCACAATCGCTGCGGCCAAAGCGGCACTAACAATCGGGCCTGTGAGTAGTTGGGAAAAATGCAGTGCAATCACTGACACAACACAGCTGAGCAATATCCACAAACCGTCTACAGGTCGAGCTCGAAAAAGAATAGTAAATGCAAAGGCTACAACCAGCAGGGTGGCGTTTGGAATCCAGCTGGCTACTGGAGTCATGCTGGGAGTTGTTCCCGGGCCACTTATCTGTTCGCCAATGTAGCTACCTACTGCTAGTCCAAACAAGATCGTCATTAAAACCATGATGGCACCAGCAATTCTAGCGCTACCAGAAACCAGATGACCACTTGCAAGCTCTCGTGTACTAACGGTTAGGTCCATGCCTGGTATGAGTATGATCAAGCCTGCAATTACCGGTGTAATCATGTCTGTACCCGGAAATATTGCGATGTAGGTGGTAGCGATAATTGCTGCCATAGTCGCAGCTGTTGGAACAAATAATCGTTGCAAGGATTCTCTATACTTGCCTGCAAGACTTATTAGGCCAACGCTACAGCCAATTATTGCCGCCAGAACAAGCTCAGCCCAGCCACCGCCTAAAAAAAGTGCCACACTAGCAGACAGTAGGGTAAAAGCTAACCAGGTCAATAGAGAGCCGTACCTTGCCTCAGCATTATATATCTCTGCGACTTTAATGCTTGCCTGACGGATACTGACAGCTTCGTCGGAGAGTTGATCCATGACCGCCAGGATATCTGACAGCTTTCCAAGATCAATAGTGGTTGACTCAACTCTGACCAGATAGGTGTGGGTCTGATGCTCATTACCCAGTGAGGCGATTAAAGCCGTAGGTGTTGAAAAAAATTGAGAATCAAAGTGTAGCCTGTTTGCCAGCATTGTCAGTGTGCATTCAATTCTGTGCGCTGGTGACCCCAACGATAATAGGGCTCGTCCCAGACGCATAATGAGAGCTGATTTATCGTTATGATCAGAGGGCAGACTCAGTGATTGTTCTTCATTTTTTATTTCATCAAACTTTACTTGATTTCGAAACATACAATTATCCGGTAGTTGATATAACAACTAGTAATTTAGAGCTGGCTTATGTCATATAATAAGTTTGCACTAGCATAGAATTAATAGTGTAAAGATTCCATGAGAATTTTCTCTTCAACCCTGATAATGTAGCCACATTAGTTTGCTTGATTAAATTAGATAATTATGACAGATAAAGATAAAAACGATGATAATGAAAATACTGGTTTAGACCTTCAGCAGGTGCGCAAACGCATTGATGAATTAGACCGGCAATTACAGCATCTGATATCAGAGCGTGCCCGCTTAGCCCTGAAAGTAGGGCAGGCAAAGGGAAAGCTAACAAATGCAGTTGATTATTATCGCCCAGACAGGGAAGCTCAGGTGCTCAGGTTGGTGAGTGAAAATAATCAAGGGCCGCTGAGTAATGAAGAGATGCTACGGCTGTTCCGTGAAATTATGTCGGCCTGCCTGGCGCAGCAGGAACCACTAAAGATTGCCTATCTTGGTCCGGAAGGTACTTTTACTCAACAGGCTGTGAATCGCCATTTTGGACATTCAGTACATACCATTGCTTTGGCAGGTATTGAAGATGTGTTTCATCATGTTCAAGCAGAAGAAGCTGATTTTGGAGTAGTTCCAGTTGAAAACTCTACTCAGGGAGTTGTTAGTCATACCCTGGATCTTTTTTATGACTCAGAATTAAAAATCTGTGGGGAAATCGCACTTAGAGTACATCAGAATCTTCTGACCCATGCTCGCAGCCTTAATCAGATAGAACGTATTTATTCACACCAGCAATCATTGTCGCAATGCCGTCATTGGATTCGCGCTAATTTACCTAATGCTGATTGTATTGCTGTAAGTAGTAATGCTGAAGCTGCCAGGCGTTCACGGAATGCTCCAGATGCGGCTGCAATTGCCAGCCGGACAGCGGGTCGAATCTATGATTTGCCGGTGTTGTTCTCACGGATTGAGGATCAACAGGACAATACCACCCGGTTTTTAGTCCTGGGTCGGGATTTGTTTCCAGCCAGCGGTAAAGACAAAACCTCATTGATGATGGCAACCCGTGGTGGTGACGGCCCTGGCGATCTGTATTCGTTGTTGGAGCCTCTTAACAATGAATCAGTTAATATGACGCGGATTGAATCCAGGCCATCAAAAGAAAGCACCTGGGGTTATGTGTTTTTTGTTGATGTGCTTGGTCATGCAGCTGAAGAACCATTAAAAACAGTGCTGAATAAACTTGATTCAACACATCGGGTTGTAAGAGTTCTTGGCTCATATCCACAAGCAATGCTTGATCCGGAAAACGACCAATAGACATACCGCTTAAATTAGAAAAGGATTAAAAAATCATGGGATGTGATTATTTACAATTGGCAACGGCAGGAGTTCAGGGCTTGCATCCATACCTGCCAGGCAAACCGATTGCCGAGTTAGAGCGGGAGTATGGTGTTAGTAATATTATCAAACTTGCATCAAATGAAAACCCGTTAGGTAGTAGCCCGGCTGCTTTGAAGGCTGCCAGTGATGGCTTAAAAGAAATCTGGATGTACCCTGATGCTAATGGTTTTGAATTGAAACGAGCATTATCGCAACAGCTATCCCTGGAGCCGGAGTGTATCACTCTGGGTAACGGTTCAAATGATGTTCTGGTGTTATTGGCAGAGGCCTGGTTGAGCCCAGAAAATAATGCAGTCTTTTCTCAGTATTGTTTTGCAGTTTATCCAATTGCTACACAAGCGGCTGGTGCAGAGGCGCGAATAGCTCCTGCTTTAGCTGCGGACAGCAGTATGCCGCTGGGCCATGACTTACAAGCGATGGCAGAGCTTATTGATGCAAATACCAGATTGGTGTTTGTCGCGAACCCAAATAACCCTACGGGTACCTGGCTGGATGCTCAGGTGTTGCGTGATTTTGTTGCCAATGTGCCTTTAAGCTGTCTGGTCGTTATTGATGAAGCCTATCTTGAATATGCAGGTATCGGGCAGGGCAGTAATGCAGCAGAGTGGGTGGCTGACTACCCTAATCTGGTGGTGACCCGTACTTTTTCAAAAGCCTATGGCCTGGCAGGGTTACGGGTAGGTTATGCACTTTCAAGCCCACAGATCGCAGCGGTATTGAATCGCGTCAGACAACCCTTCAATGTCAATGCCCTGGCTCTGTTTGCTGCAGAAGCGGCTTTGGGCGATACCGATTTTTTACAGCGGAGCAAAGCTGTTAATGATCAGGGTATGCAGCAACTTGAAGCCGGTCTCAACGACCTGGGTTTGCAGAGTATTCCGTCAGCAGGAAACTTTTTGCTGACAGATATGGGGCGTGATGCGTTACCAGTTTACGATGCGCTATTACAACGTTCAGTTATTGTGCGGCCCGTTGGGAATTATGGTTTAAACCAACATTTGCGCATAACAATCGGTACCCAAGAACAAAATGCGACTTTATTGGCTGCCCTCGCTGATGTGTATTCCTGATTATTATGTCTACAGCTGAACCAAAACAAATTTCAGAATCAATAGGATTCTGTGCAAATGCTGTTGGCTTGCGAGGTGAATTTAATCCTCCTGGTGATAAATCTATTTCCCACAGAGCCGTAATCTTTTCCATGTTGGCATCAGGCGTTAGTGAAGTTCATGGGTTTTTGCGCGCAGAAGATACTCTCGCAACACTGTCAGCCTGTAAAGCACTCGGGGCTCTAGTTGAAGATAAGGACGGGGTTTTATACATTACCGGAGTTGGCCTCAGAGGTTTGTCCAGACCGATGAATGGACAATTGGACATGGGCAATTCGGGAACGGCGATGCGCTTGCTAGCCGGAGTACTTGCAGCCCAGAGTTTTGATTGTGAACTGTTTGGAGATGAATCCTTAAGTGCACGCCCTATGGGCAGAATTATTCAGCCATTGCGGCAAATGGGTTCTAATATTCAGTCTAATAATGACTGCCCGCCTCTGCACATACTTCCTTCAGCCGGTCTGCAGTCATTGGATTATAAAAGTCCTGTTGCCAGTGCTCAGGTTAAGTCTTGCTTATTGTTGGCAGGTTTATGTGCAGGTGTTGAAGTGCGCGTCACTGAACCAGCCTTGTCTCGTGACCACAGCGAAAGAATGTTGTCTGCACAAGGTGCGGATATTTCAACTGATGGAAATACAGTTCAGCTTTTTCAAACCAATGATTTACAACCCTTGCTAATGCATATCCCGGCAGATATTTCTTCGGCAGCTTTTGCTATTGTGGCGGCCCTTATATTACCGGGGTCCGACATTATCGTCCGTAACATCAGTATTAATCCGACCCGAGGGCGCCTGCTTGATGCCTTGAAAGCCATGGGCGGTAATATAGAAATATTCAACACCACAGAGCAGGGGGGTGAAGCGGTAGCAGATTTGCATGTTAGCAGTTCAGCCTTAAGCGCAATAGATGTGCCCCCGGAATGGGTCCCGGGTATGATCGATGAATTTCCTATTCTGATGATTGCAGCAAGTGTTGCAGATGGGATCACGCGTGTTCGTGGAGCCGCTGAGTTGCGAGTTAAAGAAAGTGACCGTATTGCTGTAATGGCAACGGGCTTACGCACCATGGGTGTTGCAATCGATGAGTATGAAGATGGTTTTGATCTTCATGGTAAGCAGGCATTCCGATTCTCAGATGCCGTTGTTGATGGTTGCGGAGATCATCGCTGTGCCATGAGCTATCTGGTGGCTGGCTTGCTCTCCAGTGGTGTAGTCAGAGTAAAAGGGATTGCAGCTATTGCGACATCTTATCCCGGATTTATTGCAGATATGCAAAGTATGGGTGTGCAAGTATGTGCGGAAGAGGAAGGTAGCGTAAAGCTGAGACCCAATATTCCTGTGATTGCAATTGATGGGCCCAGTGGTGCTGGTAAAGGCACCATAGCCTCTATGTTGGCAAAGCGACTGGGGTGGCACTTGTTAGATAGTGGTGCGCTTTATCGACTACTTACTTTAGCCGCACATCAGCAGGGCATAACTGAACCAGAAAACCATATTGAGGAACTCGAAGAATTAGCAGTGTCATTAGCAATTGATTTTAAACCTGACCACAGGGGAGAAAGTCGGGCTCGATTGCATGGGATTGATGTAAGCGAAGCTATTCGTGCTCCGGAAATATCTGCATTGGCATCCAGGGTAGCAGCAATTCCAGAAGTGCGGAAAGGGCTGTTTCATCGTCAACGGGCCTTTTTACAAGCTCCAGGTTTAGTTGCAGATGGTCGTGACATGGGTACTGTTGTGTTTGCCGACGCTCCGTTAAAAATATTTCTTACTGCTGGGGCAGAGGAAAGAGCAAAAAGAAGGCATAAGCAGTTGAAAGACAAAGGAGAAAATGTTAGTATCTCGCGGCTTTACAGGGACATTGAAGAGCGTGATGAACGGGACCGCACTAGAGCGGTAGCGCCATTGCGACCAGCAGCAGACTCTGTTGTAATTGATAGCACTAATATGAGCATCCAGGAGGTGCTAAATAAAGTTCTAGAGATACATCAGAATACTTCTGTATCTATTTGATATAACTGTAAACAACTCTTGCCATTTTGCGGGTGCAGATTGGCGTTTTTATTCACGAGCCCCACAAGGGCAGAAACACAAAAACAGAACACATCAGGAATGCTGGAAATTGTTGCCATAGTTTGAAAACTCAATCATTTGGTAACATCAATCATTATTGCAGTTAGGCTGATCGTTCTACAGGATTAATAAATGTCTGAGAATTTCGCAGAGCTCTTTGAGCAAAGTTTGCTAAACAAGAGCCTACAACCAGGTTCGATCGTAACCGGTCAAGTTATGGAAATCCGTAATGATTTCGTAGTCGTACATGCTGGTCTTAAATCTGAGGGCCTGGTACCCATCAGTGAATTCAAAAACTCAAGTGGTGAACTTGAAGTTGTTGTTGGTGAAGATATTAAAGTTTCTCTGGAGTCCGTCGAAGATGGCTTCGGTGAAACAAAATTATCACGTGAAAAAGCTAAACGAGCAATGGTTTGGGATGTACTTGAGACAGCCCAGGAAGCCGGCGATATCGTAGTTGGTCAAATTAATGGCAAGGTCAAAGGTGGATTTACCGTTGATGTTGAAGGTATTCGCGCTTTCTTGCCTGGCTCACTGGTTGATGTACGCCCAGTTCGCGACACATCGTATCTGGAAGGTAAAGAATTAGAATTCAAAATTATTAAGCTGGATCGTCAGCGTAATAATATTGTTGTATCACGCCGTGCTGTAGTTGAGTCTGAATACAGTGCTGAACGTGAAGCATTACTGGATCGCCTCGAAGAAGGTGTTGTAGTTAAAGGTGTGGTCAAGAACCTCACAGATTACGGTGCATTTATTGACCTTGGTGGTGTTGACGGTTTACTGCATATCACTGATATGGCATGGAAACGCGTTCGTCACCCATCTGATGTGGTTAATGCAGGTGATGAGATTGAAGTACGCGTGCTGCGCTATGATCGTGAGCGCAACAGAGTTTCACTTGGTCTGAAACAGTTAGGTGATGATCCATGGCAGGATCTGTCGCGTCGTTACCCAATTGGTACACGTCTGTTTGGCAAAATCAGCAATATTACTGATTATGGTTGTTTTGTTGAAATTGAAGATGGCGTTGAAGGTTTGGTGCACGTTTCTGAGCTGGACTGGACTAACCGCAACGTTAACCCGGCCAAATTGGTACAACCTGGTCAGGAAGTCGAAGTTATGGTGCTGGATATCGATGAAGAACGTCGTCGTATCTCACTGGGCATGAAACAGTGTCAGCCAAACCCATGGCAGAACTTTGCTGCAACCCACAACAAGAACGACAAAGTAAGTGGTAACATTAAATCGATCACTGATTTTGGTATCTTTATCGGCCTGGAAGGCGGTATTGATGGCCTGATTCATCTCTCAGATATCTCCTGGATGATGAGTGGTGAAGAAATGGTTCAAAACTTTAAGAAAGGTGATGAATTAGAGGCTGTAGTCCTTGCTGTTGACCCAGAGCGTGAACGTATTTCTCTGGGCTTGAAACAGATGGAGCAGGATCCATTCGCTACCTTTATGGCTGAAAACCCACGTGGTAGCCTGATTAATGGTAAGGTCAAGGAAGTAGATGCACGTGGTCTATTGATAGAACTGGCAGATGGTGTAGATGGTTATCTACGTGCTAGTGATATTTCAAAAGAGCGCGTTGAAGATGCTAGCAAGTTATATTCAGTTGGCGATGATGTGGAAGCTAAGTTTGTAAATATCGATCGCAAAAATCGTGTACTTAGTCTCTCTATCAAGGCTAAGGAAGACGATGAGCTTGCTGAAGCACTGGAAGAGTATGAAAGCAGTGCTGAGACTGCAACAGGCTCTACTTTGGGTGATTTGCTGCGTCAGCAACTCGATCAGAAAGACTGATTGTTTATCGATGGGGAATCGCAATTGCGGTTCCCCAGTCCTTCATACTGACATATTTAGAAACTTATTATGACAAAATCAGAATTGATTGATTTACTCGCCGAACAACAGCAACATCTGGCCCACGTCGATGTAGAATTAGCAGTTAAGGCGGTACTTGAACAAATGAGCCAGTCTTTGTCGACCGGTGAACGTATTGAAATTCGCGGCTTTGGTAGTTTTTCGCTGCGCTATAGACCACCACGGATGGGTAGAAATCCGAAAACGGGTGCTTCAGTTGCACTACCCGGGAAATATGTCCCACATTTCAAACCGGGCAAAGCCCTGCGTGAAAGGGTCAATAATTCTTTAACTAATAAGCAATCTTCCTGAGGCTTGCTCCGGCGGTTAAATGTATCGTATTAGTCTATACATTCTCGCTATTCTTGCATTGACCTTGGGGTTAGTCATTGGTGCACTTAATGCTGGTGAGGTAAGTATTGACCTGTTCTGGTTAAAACTGGACCCGCCACTAGGTGCGGCATTGGTTATTGCCTTTGTTCTTGGGGTCTTATTCGGTTTTTTTACACTGTATGTATTTCGCATACTGCCGCAAGGATTGATCCTGAGACGCACACAAAAGAAACTTCGAAAACTGGAATCATCCGGCGCTGGCGGTGTTACCCGTTTGTCTGATAGTGTGGAATAACGTATAAATGGTGCGTATCAGAGGCACACAAATGACTCAAGACAAGGCACAGTTCGCAGTTAATGGTTATTCCCGTAACAAGGACTGTAACGCAGTATTGAGTCATTTGTGTGCCTCCCTTCGGGCGCGGCGAGAAGCCGTCATCTGCGCTGTTGCGTCTCTTGGAAAGGACCAGCCATTCCCTGCAAGACGCGCCTTGCAGCTATCAGCTTCTCGTCACGCTGATAGCTACCATTTATACGTTATTCCACACTAGTGAAGACTGACAGTCTACTGCTCTTGCTGATGCTGGTTGTTGCTGTAGCAACAGGCTGGTTAATTGCTAAATACAAACCTGTTAAGAAGCGCCGTGATCCCGACGAGCGTTTTCGTGGGCATTATTTTCGCGGCCTCAATTATTTGCTCAATGAACAGCAAGATAAGGCTATAGAAGTATTTCTCCGTCTAGCAGAAGTTAATCAGGATACGGTTGAAACACATTATGCATTGGGAAATCTTTTTCGCCGTCGCGGAGAGGTAGATCGTGCTATTCGTTGTCACCAGAATATTATTGCTAAGCCAG
This sequence comes from uncultured Acidimicrobiia bacterium, assembly GCA_964195815.1. Lineage (GTDB taxonomy): Bacteria > Pseudomonadota > Gammaproteobacteria > Xanthomonadales > SZUA-36 > SZUA-51. Next base: position 12,694 of record CAXMRK010000187.1, read on the forward strand.
CATTAACCGAGCGTCAGCGTACCCGTGCGCTGCTTGAACTTGGTGAGGACTATATGCGGGCTGGATTGCTTGACCGTGCTGAGCGTCTGTTCGCAGAGCTTGTTGAAAATGATGCACACACACCTTCTGCTTTGAATCACTTATTAGAAATTTATCAGCAAGAAAAAGACTGGCATAAAGCAATCAGTACGGCCAAGCAATTGGCTCATTCAAAGCCAAATAATATGGGCCATGTTATTGCTAATTTTTATTCTTTACTCGCTGAACAAAGTGCTGCAAAAGGACAGGTAGACGAAGCAAAGGGTTATCTTAGGCAGGCAAGACAATATCATCCAGAATCCGTACGTAGCTGTTTGCTAGAAGCGCGTCTGGCTGAACAACAGCTTAATTATCAAAAAGCTGGGGATGCTTATTTACAAGCTTATGAATACGGGAATGATTATCTACCGGAAATTTTGCCAGCTTTACTGCGGAATCTACAGGCAGGAGGTCAGGAACAAGAGATATCAGGTTATTTGGATCGCTTTGTAGAAGAGACTTCAGGAATAACAGCGGTAATAGAAAGAACGCGTTTATATGAAAGCCAGGAAGGTACTGAGGCCGCGGTTGAGTATTTAATTTCTTTTTTACGCAAACATCCTTCTGTTAAAGGATTAGCCTATCTAATTGAGATGAACTCGGGTAATCAAAATGAGCATAAAGATATAGCTGCGGATGAATTATTCGGCACTTTGTCTAAACCCATAAGCACTGCTGCATTTAACCGCGAAATTCTTTTAGAGTTGACGCATCAATTATTAAAAAACCAACCCGTTTATCGTTGTAAAAACTGCGGTTTTTCTGGTCAACAACACCAATGGCTATGCCCAAGCTGTAAACGATGGGATACAACACACCGTATTCGTGGAGTCACCGGAGAATGATACTTACGCTCTGGAATTATGCCTCGATTGCTTTTTTTGTAACACTTCTGATGACTCCTGTGGCTATTTTTTATTCCAGGAAAAAGAATTTATTGGATCACCCCGGTAAGCGGCGTTCACACCAGAGTGTTATTCCTCGTGGCGGTGGCGTTGTCGCCGTATCTGTGTTGATTCTGTTATCTTTAAATTTGTTGATATCAACTGCTGCACCTCCTCCAACAGCAGCTTGGACATCGATTTTAGCCTTTATATCCGCCGTCTCATTACTCGGACTAATTGGTTATTTTGATGATCACAATGCAATCTCAAGTAGCAGCAAATTAGTAGTCCAAATACTAGCATGTGGGTTTTCGCTGTACCTTTTACAGTCCATTTCTTTAGCACCTCTAGCGGATAATATCTGGTTATTGATGGCTGCTTTCATGGCGATGGTCTGGCTGACGAATCTGTACAATTTTATGGATGGCAGTCACGGTCTGGCAGCGGGTCAGGCAATTTTTTCAGGTTTGCTGTATGCCGCTATCTTTCACTATAATTCTGTAATGCCATTGACCGTGCTGGCTAGCTGCATGGCAGCTGTTTCTGCAGGCTTTTTCTTTTGGAATTTTCCCCGTCCCAGAGTATTCATGGGTGATGTGCTAAGTGGTGCTTTAGGTGTAGGCTTTTCGGTTTTAATTATTGCCGGATGGCTGGTTTATCAACAGGACTTGATACTCTTGTGCCTGGTGCTTGCCAGTTTTGTAGTCGATGCAAGTCTCACCTTGTTATGGCGCATATTGAAGGGACAAAAATGGTATAATCCACATCGCGAGCACGCTTATCAACGTCTTGTAGCAGGTCGTTTTGGGCATGTTGGTACATGGATGATATATCAGTCGCTAAATGTGTTGATTGTATTACCCGCAGTTTTTTTGGTAATGACCGGGAAATTGAATAGTTTGTGGACTACTATTTTTGTTTACCTGCTGTTCAGCTTGCTCTGGTATGCTGTGTACCAAAATTACAAAGATAAAAACAATAAAATTTGAATAGGGCATTAGGATGATGCATTGGCTAAAACACCCCCGAGCAGCCGTTGTCGCTCATGATTTAATCATGGTGTTAATTGCATGGCTGGCAGCGAACTGGTTGCAGAATCAGATTCAGCCAGGTTCAACTGGAGTGGCTGAGATTAGCACTGTGACAATGTTGGTCCTCACAATGCAAGGATTAATGTTCTGGTATATCGGCCTCTACCGTGGGCTGTGGCGTTTCGCCAGTTTCCTCGATCTCTGGAATATCATTAAAGCCTGTACCCTGGGTGGTTTACTTGTTGCTTTAGGCTATTTAATCAGTGGCTATTCGATACCAAGCTTATCGGTAACATTAATTGCCTATCCTTTGATCCTGTTCCTGGTACTGGGTATTCCAAGAATGCTCTATCGTATCTGGAAAGATAAGCGTCTGGGAGCAAATTTTAGTGGCGGAAAACGTACTTTAATTATTGGTGCTGGTCATTCTGGTGCACTATTAGTACGGGAGCTACGCCATCGTGGTGGGTTTAATGTCATAGGTTTGTTAGACGACAATCCAAAACTTACCGGTGCAAGAATTCATGGTCTTCCAGTTTTGGGTGAAATTTCTCAATTGGAAAATATTGGCTCAGGGCTAAATATTGAACTCACCATAATCGCAATTCCATCTGCAAATAATCATCAAATGCAAAGAATTGTCGAGATTTGTGAAGCATCAGAAATCAAATTTATGACCTTGCCAACACTACAGGATTTTGGCAATAACGCGACTCGTATTGATGAAATTAAGCC
>CAXMRK010000188.1:0-20605 GCA_964195815.1 uncultured Acidimicrobiia bacterium
CCGACCTGGATCAGGCCGTTGGAGCATTCCAACGGGGTGCTTTTGAGTATATATCAAAGCCCTTCGATCTGGAAAAAGTAGTCGCGGCGGCGCATCTTGCTATAGCAGATCGAAACAACAAACAGCAACCTGTTACAGAGACCGCTATTGATGGCAATCAAATCATTGGTGATGCCCCGGCTATGCAGGAAGTCTTTCGTACCATCGGTCGTTTATCAGGCACCGATATCAGTGTCCTCCTGACGGGGGAAACAGGTACTGGTAAGGAGCTTATCGCACTGGCCTTGCACCAACACAGCCCCAGAGCCGGACAACCATATGTAGCAATTAATACTGCTGCAATCCCTGTGGATTTGTTGGAATCTGAGCTCTTTGGACATGAGCGCGGAGCATTTACGGGTGCTGTTGAACGCCGAGCAGGGCGTTTCGAACAGGCTCGCGGAGGCACTCTGTTTCTGGATGAAATAGGTGATATGCCTTTAAGCTTGCAGACCCGCTTACTGCGTGTACTTGCAGAGGGTGATTACTATCGGGTGGGTGGCCGGGATTTATTGAAGGCGGATGTGCGGATTGTTGCTGCAACCCACCAGGATATAGTCGCTAAGGTTGCAGATGGCAGTTTTCGAGAAGACCTTTACCATCGGCTCAATGTGATTCAGATAAAGCTGCCCCCTCTGCGTGACAGAAGAGAAGATATTCCTGCTTTTTGTGAATTATTTTTGTCTCGATATGCGCAGGAAATGGGTTTAGAAATGAAAAGCATTGCTCCGGAAGCGATGCAGATATTGCAGTCAAAGGAGTGGCCGGGAAATGTACGCCAATTACAAAATTTATGCCGCCAGCTATGTGTGATGGCTCCAGCAGAGCGCATCTATCCCCAGGATTTACCCCGCGATTTAAACCACACTGGTTTCAGTTCACAAGATGAGGATGATCAAATTGGCTGGACCCGGTCTCTGCGGCATTGGGCCGAGCGTGAATTGCAAGCAGGTAGAACCGGGATTCTAAAAATGGCAGACATCGCCATGGAAACTGAACTGATCAAATTGGCCCTGGAAAAAAGTAACCAGCAACGCAAGGAGGCAGCTCGACTGCTGGGTTGTTCGCGAAATACTTTAACCCGGAAAATTCAGGAATTAAACCTTTAGCCTTATCTTTCTTTGTCATCCCGGCCTTAGGTCGCTACGCGCATCCATGCATCCATACAACATCATCCCGGATTTCATACTCGTCATCCCGGCCTACGAGCCGGGACCTCCTCACGGTGCCGTGCTATTCATTATGAGATCCCGGCTCTAGGCCGGGATGACGGTTAATCAATTAATCAATTAACCTGCAACCAAAACGTGACAGGCCCGTCATTGACCAGCTTTACCTGCATATCAGCAGCAAAAACTCCGCATTGAATTTTGTCGTAGCTGTGACCCATTTCAGCGACGAACCTTTCAAACAGCTGTTTACCCAGGGCTGGCGGTGCTGCTGAGGAAAAGCTGGGGCGGTTACCGGAATTAGTGTTAGCAGCAAGGGTGAACTGTGGCACGAGTAAGACTTCAGCGTTTATTTGACGAACATCCAGGTTCATTTTGTCATCTTCATCTGCAAACACCCGATAGCTGAGCAAGCGGTCTTTTAATCGCACCAGTTGGTCTTCGGTATCATTTTTTTCAATTCCGATCAGCACCATTAGTCCCTTGCCTATGGCTGCTACCGTTTTGCCTTCAATATCTACCTGCGCTTCAGTGACGCGTTGTAACAATGCAATCATGCTAATTTTGCTCTTCTGTTTAGGTGCTACATGGCACCTGGGAGCCTGTCGGATTTAACATAATCTACTACGAAAAAACCGAGTTTGGCCAGATTTCCCGCTCTTTTGCGTAAAATAGCGGTGCTATTCTTCTTAAAAGACCAAAAAACCTGACTCAAATCGACTTTCCCTCGTTACGATCGGTCAAACCCGACAGACTCCTAGTGTAAACTTATCATTGTTGATTTTAACAGTTTGAGTTCGATGCGCGCATTTACCTGGTTTTTACGATTTATTTCCTGGTTTCCATTACCAGTTATCCATATGTTGGCCTGGCCAGCAGGTCACTTATTGCGCTTGTCTCGTAGGCACCGCCAGGTCAGTCGCAAAAATCTATCACTATGTTTACCGGAGTTATCAGCGAGTGAGCGTGAAAAGCTGGTTGTCCAATCCTTATACGAATTTGCAAAATCAGTTTTTGAAGCGGGTGCTAATTGGTATTGGCCGGTCGAGAAAACAAATGCAAAGGTAAAAAAAGTCCATGGAATCGAGCTGGTTGAGGCCGCTAGAGCTGAAGGCAAGGGTTTGATTTTGGCTGCCCCACATTTTGGTGCCTGGGAATGGCTTGGAAGTTTTTTGCCTGTACTGTTCCCAGATGAAGTTTATTATCTATTTAAACCCTCTGGCAACCCAGCGCTGGATAAGCTTATCAAGGATAAACGCGAGCGTGGCGGTGGTCAGCCAGTACCCGCAGATACGCGTGGCCTACGTAGCCTGCTAAAAGCGCTTAAAAACGATAAGGTTGCTGTCGTATTACCCGACCAGCAACCGAGAAAAGGCGATGGGGCATTTGCCCCTTTTTATGGCACACCTGCCCTGACCCAAACCCTGATTCCAAGTTTGATTAAGCGCACCGGTTCAATCGTTGTGTTTATGGTCATGTGCCGGTTACCGCGAGGTGCTGGTTTTGAGCTGCATTTTCTGCCCGCCGATGAGGGCTTATATTCACCCGATCAGGCCGTGGCTTTAGAGGCCTTAAATCACGGCGTTGAAAACTGTATTGCCATCGATCCCAAAGAATATCTTTGGGCGTATAAGCGTTTTGGTTTGCGGCCCAACAACGAGCCGAGGTTTTACTGAATAAGTGATTACCAACTGTGCTTGATTGACGGGATTTTCTTTGGAAAATTGCAGCTATTTAATCGCGCCAGAAGGCTGGTGTAAACAACACCAACAAGGTAAAGATCTCCAGTCGCCCTAGCAGCATAGCAAAGGCCAGCAGGACTTTTGCAGCATCATTAAGGCTGGAATAGTTATCCCCAACTTCACCCATTGCAGGACCAAGGTTAGCGATGCTGGCACCGACAGCAGAATATGCGGTCAGTGGATCGACACCGGTAATAGTGACCAGAACTGAAAGTACGGCGAAGCTGGCCATATACAGGAAGAAAAACCCCCACACGGCATACATCACCTTACCGGAAATAGTTTTTCCACCCATTTTGGTAGGAATGGTTGCATTGGGGTGAATCAAATGATGGATTTCTCGAATCGACTGCCGAAACAACATCATTACCCGCATGACTTTCATGCCACCGCCGGTACTTCCAGCACAACCGCCGATTGTAGCCATCATCAGTAAAATTACTGGTAGGGTACTGGGCCATAAATGGCTGGACGCGGTGGTGTAGCCAGTAGTAGTTAGGAATGAAACGGCCTGAAACATACCATAGCGAACTGACTCACCAACCGAACCAAAGGTATTGCTTAGATACAGCCCTATGCTGACCGCCACACTGGCAAATAATAGTAGTGACAAGTAAACCTTGACCTCGGCATCTTGTCTGTAGGGCAATGTGGTGGCATTCCGCCAGGCCATAAAATGCAGGGCGAAATTCATTCCTGAGAAGGTCATGAATACCATGGCTATAGATTCAATTAAAGGACTATTAAACCAGGCGATACTGCTGTCATGGGTCGAAAAACCGCCGATCGCAACAGTGGAAAACGAGTGGCTTATGGCATCAAAGCCACTCATCCCGGCTAGCCAGTAAGCCAATGCACAGGCTATGGTCAAGCCGAGGTAAATAAGCCACAGCGCTTTGGCAGTTTCAGTAATTCGAGGGGTGAGTTTGTTGTCTTTCATGGGTCCCGGCGTCTCCGCTCGAAACAGTTGCATACCACCAATTCGGAGCATCGGTAGTACAGCTACTGCCAGTACAATAATGCCCATGCCCCCAAACCACTGGCTTTGCTGGCGATAAAATTGAATTCCACGAGGCAGCTCATCAATCTGTGTGAGTACTGTAGCCCCGGTGGTAGTGAGCCCGGATACTGCCTCAAAAAAAGCATCAACGACACTAATATTGAGGCTTTCCATAAGCAGGAACGGAACTGCGCCACCAATACATAGTGTTAACCAGGATGCTGCTACGACCAGGAACCCATCGCGTAAGCGCAGGTCGTACTGGGCTTGTCGAACTGGCCAGTACAGCAGGCTACCTAATAAGGCGAGGATGCCAGCACTCTCAAGAAATGCCGCAGTTGTATGATCTTGATATAAATAGCCTACTAATGCCGAGGGCAGCATCATGCCGCTGGATAGCAGTAACAGAATACCGATGATGCTTTGGATGGACGCCCGTCTCATACCTGCCTACCGTTTAGATAAATGCAATGCTGGGTTGGAAAAGTTTTTCAACTGCTGAAATCTGTTTCTTATCCAGCACAAACAGGATGATATGGTCACCTTTTTCAATGACATTGTCATGATGAGCCATCATTACCTCGTCCCCTCGAACAATCCCGCCAATAGTGGTTTCGCTAGGAAGCTTGATTTCATCAATACGTCGACCAATCACCTTCGAGCTGCTGCGATCACCAATGGCAACAGCTTCAATAGCCTCTGCCTTGCCACCACTGAGTGAATGAACGGTTACCATTTCGCCGCGGCGTACATGCGTGAGCAGGGCACCAATAGTCACTTGTTGGGGTGAAATAGCAATGTCGATGGTGCCGGACTCAACCAGCTCAATATATGCCGGGCGGTTAATCAGGGTAATCACTTTACGCGCACCTAATTTCTTCGCCAGCATGGAAGAAAGAATATTAGCCTCATCATCATTAGTCAGCGCAACGTAGACATCGGTTTTTTCAATGCTCTCTTCCTGGAGTAATTCAACATCCGAGCAGTCACCAACCAGAACAATGGCGGTTTCAAGATTTTCGGCAATTTCAGCGGCGCGAGTACGGCTACGTTCGATTACCTTAGTGTGGTATTTTTTTTCCAGTGCGCGAGCCAGGGATGAGCCAATATTTCCGCCGCCAGAAAGAATGATGCGTTTAACGGGAGCTTCCAGCCGGCGCATTTCGGAAATAACAGTTTGGATGTCCTTGCGGGCAGCCAGAAAGTAAATCAGATCATCTTCTTCGATGATACTGCCTGCATGGGGAATAAATGCTTTTTTACCGCGAAAAATAGCTGCAACCCGTGACTCTACCCCTTCTGGCAGGTGCTTGGTCATTTCCTTGATGCGTTTGCCAACCAGCCAGCCACCTTCACTAGCGCGCACAGTTACCAGCTGTGCCCTGCCATCTGCAAAGTCCAGTACTTGCAGTGCACTGGGGAATTCGATCAAGTGTTTTATATAGTCGGTGACTTCTTTTTCAGGGCTGATATGGAAGTCAACGGGGCAGTCCTGAGAATTAAATAGCTCCGGGTGTTGCAGGTATTCCGACGCTCTGATTCTGGCAATTTTTAACGGGGTGTTAAATAAAGAGTGGGCGACCTGCGCTGCCATCATATTAATTTCATCGCTATTGGTTACAGCAATCAGCAGGTCTGCATCTTCAATACCGGCCCGCATTAGCACTGATGGCCAGGAGGCATAGCCGTGAACTCCGCGAATATCCAAACGATCCTGAAGCTCGCGAAGATTTAATTCATCGGTATCGACCACAGTAATGTCGTTGGCTTCATTGGCCAGTTGGGCTGCAACTGATGAACCTACCTGACCTGCGCCCAGTATTACAATTTTCATGATTTATATCTCAGGTTTTAACGGACTTGGGGTCTATGCCCAGGGCACGGAGTTTACGATAAAGATGGGTTCGTTCCATGCCTACGGCTGCAGCTAATTTTCCTACACTACCACCTGCTTCACGCAGCTGATGAGTGAGATATTCGCGCTCAAACTGTTCTCGGGCTTCCCGCAATGGTAATTCAAACACTCGGTTGAGTCTGGGATTACCAGCCACGGGCTCAACCACGCTGCTTTTGATCGCAGTATCCACCTCTTTGGCACTCACTTCTGGCCCCTGGCCCATAATCAGCAAGCGTTTAACCAAATTTTTCAGTTCACGAACATTTCCTGGCCAATCATAATGACGTAAGCGGTTTTGTGCGGCCACAGAAAAGTGCCGATATGGCAGTTTTTCGCGGTTGGGGAAATACTCAGTATAGTGACGTAGTAGCTCGATAATATCTTCTGGGCGTTCACGTAAGGCAGGTACTGACAAAGGCAATACATTGAGACGGAAATACAGTTCTTTGTTGAGACTACCCTGCTTTAATAATTGATCCGGATGGGCGCCACAAGCAGCGATAACCCGTGCATTAAAGGGGCGCTCGTTACTGCCAATATTGCCGCTTTCCAGAACAGTATTGATGATTTGTTGGGCTAACTCCGGGGTTTGACCCAGGTCGCTGATATACAGGGTGCCGTCATTTGCTGCGGCCAATAGACCGGGTTCTCCCGAATCTCCCAGCAATAGCTGACGGATTTGGTTCTCAGCCGTGCCATTAAAGTCAACAAGTATAAAATCACCCTTTTGTTGTTTACTTTGGAAGTGGATATAGCGCGCTAATGTTTCTTTGCCAGACCCGGCTTCACCGCTGATGAGAACAGACTCTGTGACCGCAGCCACCTGCTCAGATTTACTCCGCAATTCGGTCATAATGGCACTGCTGCCAAGGGGTGTGGTAGTGATTTCTTGCGGAGTTTGTGCTGTCTCTGAGCTGCTAGCATTACGCCCGCTTTCCAGCGCTTTTTCGACGGTCATAATGAGCTTGCCCAATGACAAGGGCTTCTCAACAAAATCGAAGGCGCCCGCACGAGTGGCTTCCACCGCAGTTTCGACTGTGCCGTGCCCAGAGATCATCACAATTGGGCAGCATTGATTATTTTGGGCTTGCCACTCGTGCAGCAAAGTAATGCCATCAGTATCAGGCATCCAAATGTCCAGTAGAACCAGATCCGGCATCTCGGCATTGAACTTGGCACGTGCGGATTCTCCGTTTTCTGCGGTATCAACTTGATAGCCTTCATCTTCAAGGATATCTTGCACCAGCTCACGGATGTCGGGTTCGTCGTCTACGACAAGAATTCTAGGTTCGGTCATGTGTTATCAATGTTATTGAGAGAGTTGTTGTTTTGTTGCAACAGAATAGCAAATTTAATCACAGCTGTCAGACTTCCAGCGGAAAACGTACTTCGACCACAGCGCCGCCCTGTTCCCGATTACGTAACTGGATGGAGCCTTTATGCTGACTAACAATTTTATGCGATATCACCAGACCCAGACCGCTACCGTCTTTTTTACTGGTAGTGCCTGGTTGGAACAATCGTTCGCTGATAGCCTGGTCTAATCCATGACCATTATCCAGAATTTTTAGAACCAAACTATTGGGTGTTTGACTGCTATCGATTTCGCTGTGTATTTCAATTTTGGCATTTGCCTGCCCGCTGACTGCATCACTGGCATTGCGGATCAGATTGTGGAGTAACTGGCGCAGCTGCCCCGTATTTCCGCTCAGCGGCTGAGCTCCTCCGGCCAATTGCAAATCTAGTAATTGCGGGCGCTCTGGGTCGGCATACATGCCAGCCACCTCACGAATTAAGGCATCCAGATTGAGTTTTGCCAAGCCCTGACTGAGGCCAACATTGGTTGCTGTTTGCTGGGCATAATCACCGAAATCATTGACCAGGTCTTTCAAGGCATCAACTTGGTTAACGATGGTGTCTGTAGCTCGCTGCAGCATGGCCTGATCTTTTTCGTCTAACTTATTAGCCAGTTTATACTGGAGTCGCTCAGCGGAAAGGCGAATCGGCGTCAGAGGGTTTTTCACTTCATGGGCCATTCGCCGTGCTGCTTCTGCCCAGGCGGCTTCACGCTGTGCCTGATCGAGCACCGTGACATCATCGAAAACAACTACCAGGCCAGCTGAAGAACCAGAACCTGGCTCGCCATCATCGTATCCTGGTAATAATGAACCGCGGCACATAAGCACCAGTGGGCTGCCCTCACGGGTTAGCTTTAATTCCTCACGCCAACTGCTTTCATGCAGATCTATGGCGGTTTGAATACGGGTTGTTAGGGGCTTAATCAGTGCCTGTTGAGTAGAAATTTCAGCCAGGCTTTTGCCTTCAAACTGATGTAATGGAATACCCAGAATCGTACTACTGCTTTCGTTGCTAGTGGTCAGGTAACCGTCACCGTCAAATGACAACACACCCGCTGATAAGCGACTTAGAACAGTGCGTAGGTACTCACGTTGACGTCGTAAGAGCGCCCTCGCTTCTTCATTTTGACGGCTGGCTTCTTTAAGCTCGGTTGTCATCAGGTTAAAGGAGTGAATCAAAAACCCGAGCTCATCATGTTGTTTGCTGACAATCACACGTTCAAGGTCGCCCCCGGCAACAGACTCGGTTGCTTCAGCCAACTCAGAAATAGGCCGTACCATCCGCCTTGCGGCGTTCATGGCCGCGAGGATAGTCAGTAGGATAGAAATCATCAGTACCAGGGTTAAAATCAGGATAAAACTCTGTTTTAGTGAATCACGCAGATAATCAACCCGTTGGAAACGCTCATATTCAGACTGAATATTGCCAGCAAGCTCGGTAAAGTTTTGCGGCAGTGGATAGAGCGCCTGGATTAAGTAGTTGATACCCTCGCGCTGCTCGGGCAACTGGGTTAACACGCGGACTTGCATGCTCCCATTAGGCGCGGGTTCAGCAGCTGCGAAAGTGCCTCGTTCTCCGGCTTGAAGCAAGGCAAAGTCACTCGGTCGGCTCGGCACCAGTTCATTGGGGTCAATGTTTGCGGTTCTAAATGCTCTGCCGCGATAATCCATGATTGAAAGCTCAACCGGTCCAGCGGCACTGACTCGCCGTAACAACTGAGTGGCTAACTGATTGCCGGGCTTGATATCAATATCATCGGCGAGTTGCCGAACCTGGTTTCGAGCTTGTAGTGTTTGCATATCCAGAAAGCGCTGCCCGAGCTCTATGGAATCAGAAAGCGCTGCCTCAACTTTGACATCAAACCAACCATTAATGGTTTCATTAAGGAACTGAATGGAGAACAAATAAACGATTAGGGCTGGTGGAATTGTTAACACCAGAAATACTCGTACCATGGTAGCGGTGAGGCGGGCACCAGGTTTTTCCTGCCGTACCTGTCGGTAAAGTTTGATCAAGCGTGAAGCAATCGAGGCCAGCATTACCACAAGCGCAGCTATAGTTGACACTAGCACCCAGACATAGTGACGGGCGAAGCGGTCAGAGCCTTCTTTGACATCGGCGATCAGGAATAACGCGCCCAGCAGCAATACCAATGCGGCAATTACCGGCAGGGTTTTAAACAGCAAACGCCTTAATTTGAGATCTGAAACGGCCATTGATACCAGTTAGTTTCCAATTTCCATCCTGATGATACCAGTGCCGGCAATCGCATGGGGGCGGGTAGTCGCCGACGGTCGAGAAAAACTTTAACTTCCAGACGATAGTTTCCGGGTTCCAGCTCTACTGGTGGTAGTTCAACCATAATTCGGTCGAGTGAACCCAGCGCATGCCGTAGACGAGCCCAGGTTGTTTGTTCCTTACTCTGCATGTCGGTGAGGAGGTAATGACGTGACATAGGTAAATAGTGTATTTCCCAGCGATAGCCACGATCCTCGACCACCAGGCTAAGTTGATTGTCTCTGACAATTCTGGCTATCACCTTAAGCGGGATAGTTACCCCTTTGTTTAAGGCCTCTTCCACTTCAGCTGAAAATTTAAGCGTCAAACCAATATCAACCTTAATCGGTTGATTGTGTATATCTGTTTCAACTGACTGGATTGAAAAGTGTGTGTCTGCAGTATCAGTTAACTGACATGCTGACAGCAGTAAGCTGAAAAGGCTGACAATCGACAACATTTTCAGGCGAGTGATCATGCGCTGGCCTTTTCCAGTAAGCAGTAAAAAAAGCCATCACTGTCATCACCCTCGTCACTTTGCCCAGGCAGTAGCTGGCGGCCATCACCGGCGACCAGCCCCCAGTTAGTATCTATGGGGATGGGGCTTGCATCGGAAACTGTAGACAGCCAGTCTTTGATCAGGTTTTGGTTTTCAACAGGCAGAATTGAGCAGCTTGCATATAGCAGGCGTCCACCGGGTTTTAATAAGCTCCAGCAATGCTCCAATAGCTTACGCTGAATTGCAGCGACAGTATTGATGTCCTCAGGTTGACGTCGCCATTGGATATCAGGATGGCGCCGAATTACACCAAGCGATGAACAGGGTGCATCGAGAAGAATTCGATCAAATAATTGCCCATCAAACCATGCTGAAGAATCGCCGGCATCGCCACTGACAAGCTTGCATTTAAGCTCAAGCCGGTTAAGATTTTCAGTTACTCGGCGGAGCCTGCCAGGATTGTTGTCGAGGGCAATTAGTTCAGAAATTTCTGGTTCGAATTCAAGCATATGGCAGGTTTTGCTACCGGGTGCAGCACAGGCATCCAGTACCCGATCACCGGGCTGTGGGTTGAGTATTTCCGCTGCTAATTGTGCTGCCGAATCTTGAACTGATACCGCGCCCTGGCTGAACTCAGGCAGCTGTTCGACAGGACAGGCTTTATCAAGACAAATTGCAGCATTGCTCCAGTTGCCTGCGGTTGCGGGCATGCCGTGTTTATCCAATAATTTGAGATAATCATCACGGCTGTGTTTGTTCAGGTTGACTCGCAACCACATCGGCGCCTGCTGAGTATTCGCAGTAACAATAGCTTGCCAATGTTGTGGCCAATCCTGAAGCAGACGTTTGTGCAACCAGGCCGGAGTTGACCATCGAGCCGGCGAGTCTTCCAGTGCTGATTCCAGCTCTGCACGTTGGCGTTGAAAATTTCGTAGCACACCATTGATTAATGAAACCGCCCAGGGTTTTCCCAGGCCGCGAGCAACAGCGGCAGTTTCATGGACTGCTGCATGCGCGGGTATTTCCTCGCGCCACAGTTGAACTAGACCAAGCTGAATCAACAGATGAATATCACGATCTTTACTCTTCAGCGGTTTTTTTAATAATTTTTGGCTGAAGAACTCCGTGGCACCAAGCCAACGTATTGAGCTGTATGCCAGGCGCTGTGCCAGACCGCGGTCGCGGACTTCTGTCAGGCGTGGTAATTGATCAGCCAGTGCCGCATCAAGAGATATATTCTTTTTACCTTTTGCAGGAACGCAGGCCATTAATACCCGGAGACAAATGAGACGAGGTGTTTTCAAAGTTTTGCCTGCTGTTGTGATTGTTTTTGCTGTAGGGAATTATAGTAATCGGCAGCACTAATTTGTTTACCACCAGATTTTTGTAGCTGGGTAATTTCCAGTTGTTCACTGCCACAGGCCACTCGAATTCCAGTCTCGCTAATGTTAATTATGCTACCGGGAGAGGTTGTTGTTGTCTGTGTTAATGCTGTGGCGCTAAACACGCGAATGCGTTCACCATCAAGCATGGCCCATGATACTGGCCATGGATTGAAGGCGCGGATACTACGCTCGATCATTGTAGCAGGGAGGGACCAGTCAATCTCAGCCTCGGCCTTGCTAAATTTGTGTGCATAACAGATCCCGTCAGCAGACTGTGCAACGGCTGTGGGTAGTTCTCCCTGCTTGTGTGCATGCAGGGTTTCTAATAACGCCTGACTGCCGAGAGTTGCCAGACGATCATGCAGACTGCCCCCGGTTTCGTTGGCCCCAATGGGGATGCTCAACCTATGGATGATTGGGCCGGTATCAAGGCCCGCATCCATTTGCATAATGCAAACGCCGGTTTGTTCATCTCCTGCCTGGATTGCGCGTTGGATAGGAGCCGCTCCGCGCCACCGAGGGAGTAGTGAAGCATGGATATTCCAGCATCCCAGTTTGGCTGCATTCAAAGCATCAGTGGGTAGAATTAGGCCATAGGCGACCACAATCAGCAGATCAAGCTTCAGTGCGATGAGTTCTTTCAGCGCATCTTCATTGCGCAGGCTTTGCGGTTGATAAACAGGTATCTGGTACTTTTCAGCAAAAGCTTTAACCGGGCTCATCTGTAGAGCGCGGCCACGCCCAGCGGGTCTATCAGGTTGTGTATATACAGCAACTACATGATGCTGATTTTCTACCAGGGCGTGCAGGCTAATTGCGGCAAACTCAGGGCTGCCTGCAAAACCGATTCTTAATGGCTTATTGGTGGCTGGGAGGGAAGACATACTGGTTTAAGCGTTCTTTATTGCTTCGAGGGCATCGGCTTTGCGTTGTTTCTCGAGTTTCTTCTTCACCCGCTGACGCTTGAGTGGTGAAAGGTAGTCAACAAACAGCTTGCCTTGCAAGTGATCCATTTCATGCTGAATGCAAATTGCCAGGAGGCCATGGGCTTCTAGCTCAAAAGATTCACCTTTTTCATTCAGCGCTCTAACCCGAATTTCCTCAGCACGCTGAACTTCAGCGTATATTCCAGGTACAGACAAGCAGCCTTCCTCATAGCTTTGAAAGCCATCTTTAACTAATATTTCAGGATTGATAAAAACCATGGGCTGGTCTCTTTCATCGCTGACATCAAGCACTAAAACTTGCTGATGAACGTTGACCTGAGTAGCTGCAAGGCCGATTCCGGGAGCCACATACATGGTTTCGAGCATATCAGCAGCGAGCTGACGAATGCCCTCATCTACCTCTTTAACAGCCTTGGCAAGCGTGCGTAGACGTGGATCTGGAAATTCGATAATGTTAAGTATTGCCATAGATTTCCAATAAATAGGTGAAGTTTTTCACCTAACGAATTATGATAATAAATGAGGATTATGGCTAAATGCCATCAAATAACAAGAAGCAAGCTTGATTTTGCTCAGTATTTACCCTGTTATTGCCTCAAATATGCGAATGAATTTAATGGTAATTTTATCTTAACCCAACCGATCCGGGGGATTGTAAAGTGAAAAGGAATATATCTGGACTCAAATTAGCTGCGCTGATAGTTACATTGGCATGGTTTTCTATAGTTCAAGCACAGGATGTGCAATTACGCGCTGATCATCCACAGGAATATGTCGTTGTTAAAGGCGATACTCTCTGGGATATTTCTGGCAGATTTTTACAGCATCCATGGCAGTGGCCTGCTATTTGGAAAGCTAACCCTCAAATTGCTGATCCACATTGGATTTATCCAGGCGACCAGATTTCATTAATCTATGTTGATGGACAGCCACAATTGGTAGTGAACCGACTACAGCCGCAAGTACGCGCCGAGGCAGAGCCGATCAATACAATTCCTCTCGGGTTGATTGATAATGTTCTGCTTAAGCCTCGTGTAATAACTGCCGAAGAGTTTGCCGAACTGCCATATATTGTCGCCAATGTTGAAGGCCACCTGAATGCACTCTCTGGTGACAAAACATATGCTCGCGGTATTACTGGGGATTATGGTAAGGAATATATTGTTGTTGGGCTCAGCTACATCTATGAGGCTAAAACCAACAAAGAGGGCAAGCGCGAATGGCGGCATCAGGCGGGTGCCCGCAGGAATGAATATGTGCCAAAACGCGATAAGGGCTTTTTCAGAGCTAAGGACGTAGAAGTCCTGGACTATGAGCTGTATGAAGTTGCCAGAGTAAAGGTCATTAAAAGCGGTGATCCGGCAATTTTGAAAGTTCTGGGTGGTAAGCGTGCGGTCAAGCCTGGTGATTATCTGCTGCCGGTTGATGAGTTTGTTTATGACAATAATTTCTATCCGCGAGCTATGAATCAAATTCCAGAAGGCATGCATGTGCTGAGTGTTAGCGACAAAATCATGAATGCTGGGCATTATCGGGTAGTTGCCCTCAATGCGGGCAGCGCTCAAGGAATTAAAGCTGGCCATACCTTCTCTGTCTTCCATCCCGGTATGGAAATTGATGACAAGGTCAAATACCCTAAAGGCTCTCGAGAGGGTAAGGTTACATTGCCGGATGAATTTGTAGGTCAACTGATGGTGTTCCGTAGTTTTGACAATATTTCTTATGCGCTCATCATTGGTGGGCAGCATGTAGATCTGATCGGTGGTCCCCGCGAAGTTAATGAAGGCGACCTTCTCAAGCATGTAGATCTGCGTCTCTGAGCACTAACGGCACGCAGACTCGTCAATGGTGTATTGCTCTGCGCGCCCCGAAGCTCGGGCGCGCAGATATTCTCGCCGCAGTTTCGGCTGGCGGCATTGCAACACTCTTTTCAAACTCGCAGCTTCCAGCTGTAGCCAGAAATTATTTCCACAATCCTGATGTTGAGCGGCTTGAGGCTGACCTAAACTGGTTGTCACAACCTGACCACCACTTGTTGACTTTCGATAGTCCGGACTACCCGGCACTGTTAAAGCGTATACCTGATCCGCCAGTGGCCCTTTGGCTGGCGGGCGAACCGCTACTGCTGTGGCAGCCACAGCTAGCTATTGTGGGATCAAGGAATCCAACCCGCGGTGGTTTGGAGAATGCCAAAGCGTTTTCTGCCTATTTGAGCAATCAGGGCATGCTGATAACTTCTGGCCTTGCTGATGGAATTGACGCGCAAGCACATCAAGCAGCCCTGGAGAATAGCGCTACTATTGCTGTTTTGGGTACTGGTGTGGATGTCATTTATCCCGCCTGTAATAAGGCTTTGGCGGCGCAAATTGTGCAGCAAGGTTTGCTGATTTCTGAATTTCCACCGGGGACTCAACCCAGGCCGTCTCATTTTCCGTCGCGAAATCGAATTATAAGTGGGCTCTCACTGGGTACTCTGGTTGTCGAAGCCGGTTACCGTAGTGGCTCATTAATTACTGCCCGTCTGGCATCTGAACAAGGCCGGGAGGTTTTTGCCATCCCCGGGTCGATCCATAATCCTATGGCAAGGGGTTGTCATCGTTTGATCCGCGATGGTGCAAAATTAGTTGAAACAGGTAAAGATGTGCTGCAGGAGCTCAATACAATAGCCGCAGAGCTCGCAGAAGAATTGCAGCAACGCTTAACGGAGCTGGAATCTTCAAAGGGTGAACAAGCCGGTAAAGCACCAGTTAAGCCCTTGTCATCTACCCCAACTGCACCCATATCAGCGACTAATACGCTGCTTCAGGATGATCCTGAGTATCAGCAGTTGTGGGCATGCTTAAGCTATGATCCGCAGCCGATTGATGAAATCATTGGCTGTTGTGGATTGACACCGCAGGCTGTCTCTTCCATGCTACTCATGCTAGAGCTGAAAGGGATGGTTGATGTACACCCTGGTGGTGCTTATAGCCGTAGAAAATAATAATACCTAACGCAGAGGTGCGCTAAACAATGAAAGAAAATGTGCTTGAGGTACTCATGTACCTGTTTGAGAATTATATATACGATCAAACTAATGCAGTTGAAGATCGGCATGCGATGGTGGATTCTCTCAATCAGGCGGGTTTTACTAGCACCGAAATCGACAAGGCTTTTCATTGGCTTGATACCTTAGCTGAGCAAAGAGAAAACCAAAGTGCTGTGGTCAGCAACAACCAGCCGATGCGGGTTTATACCACTCAAGAGCTCGATAGACTGGATGCAGATTGCCGCGGTTTTCTTCTCTATCTGGAAAATACAGCGGTCCTGGATACCAATTGTCGTGAGCTGGTTTTAGATCGTCTATTAGCTTTGGAAAGTAATGACATTGATCTCGAAGATGTGAAGTGGGTTGTGTTGATGGTGATGTTTAATCAACCGGGTCAGGAGGCCAATTTTGCCTGGATGGAAGATTTGATGTTTGACAGCGAGGCAGAATATCTGCATTAATAAATAAGGAAGGTCTGTTGGGAAGTTCATTTTCAGCTTGAATTTTTTATAAACAGGATATGTATCGCGCTCAGCCGGCGTTCGTTATGATCGTCGGCTGTTGTTTAAGTAGGCAATAATAAGAATGGCAAAAAATTTACTCATAGTGGAGTCGCCAGCTAAAGCGACTACCATAAATAAATATCTGGGTAAGGACTTTAAAGTTCTTGCCTCCTATGGTCATGTTCGCGACTTGATCAAGGGTGAAGGTGCGATTGAAGCCGACAAAGATTTTCAGATGCATTATCGAAGAATTCCCCGTAGCAAGAAAAATGTCGATGCCATTATCCGCGAGGCAAAACAGGCTGAGGCCATTTATCTGGCAACAGATCTGGATCGCGAAGGGGAAGCCATTTCCTGGCATGTGGCTGAAATCCTGCGTGACAAAAAATTACTAAAAAACAAAAAAGTTCACAGAGTGGTCTTTTCAGAGATCACTGAAAAAGCTATTAAGGAAGCTGTAGCTCACCCACGTGAGCTGGATATGGATCTGGTTAATGCCCAACAAGCACGGCGGGCGCTTGACCGTTTGGTTGGCTTTAGTCTATCGCCGCTGTTGTGGCGCAAGGTTAATCCAGGGCTGTCAGCTGGCAGGGTGCAAACACCTGCGTTGAGGCTGATCGTTGAGCGAGAAGCAGAAATAGAAGCCTTTGATCCACAGGAATACTGGAGCATTGAAGCCGACCTGCAAAAAGACGAAAAGGGTTTTGTTGCTAATCTGGATATTCTTGATGGCAATAAACTGAAGAAGTTTGATATCAATAATACTCAACAGGCAGCGGCAATTCGTGAGCGCTTGTTTAGTAGTGCTGGCGGTAAACTGACTGTTGCTCGGATTACCCGTAAAGAGCGTCAACGACGCCCAGCGCCACCCTTTATCACCTCAACCTTGCAGGTAGATGCGGCACGTAAACTTGGTTTTACCGCGCAGCGCACTATGCGCACCGCGCAAAGGTTATACGAGGGCGTTGCTATTGAGGGCAATAATCAGGGTTTGATTACTTATATGCGTACCGATTCGGTATCATTGTCAGCAGACGCCCTGGCTGATATCCGCAAACAAATTAGCACTCAGTTTGGGGCTGAAAATTTACCCGAAACGGCAAACTTTTATAAAACAAAATCAAAAAACGCGCAGGAAGCACATGAAGCGATCCGGGTAACTTCTGCAAGCTTGACCCCACAGCGCGTCAAAGCATTTTTAGATGAGGACCAATTCAAGCTGTACTCATTAATCTGGCGCCGAACAATGGCTTGCCAGATGGTTCCAGCATTGATGCATTTGGTTGCAGCTGAATTTGATGTCGATAACGGTACATTCCGTGCCAATGGTTCAACTGTTGCCCGTCCTGGGTTTTTGTCTGTGTATGAAGAAAGTGTTGCTCAAGCAGAACAGAAAAAAGATGATACTCGCCTGCCCGAGTTAGCTGAAGGTGAAACCATCTCCTTATCGACTATTCGTGCAGAACAGCATTTTACCGAACCGCCACCACGGTTTTCTGAAGCCAGTCTGGTTAAGGTGTTGGAAGAACATGGCATCGGCCGGCCATCGACATACGCAAATATTATTTCTACGCTGGTAAACCGGGATTACGTACTTATCGACCGTAAGCGTTTTCACCCAACCGATACCGGTATTGTTGTAGCCACATTTTTAAATAAGCATTTCAAAAATTACGTCGATTATGAGTTTACAGCCAGGCTAGAAGACAACCTGGATGCAGTTTCACGCGGGGAAATAGAGTGGATTCCTTTAATGAAAGCATTCTGGGGGCCCTTCATTGCTCGAGTAAATGATAAGAGCGAAAGCGTTTCCGCGATGGAAGCGAAAATGAAACGAGTGCTGGGGCCTGTTTCTCCTTCGCACTCCAAGAATAAAACCGATAATGATTTAGAGTTATCAGTTCGCCTTGGAAAGTATGGGCCTTATGCTCAGATCGGAACTCGTGAAGATTTTGAGGATAATGACGGCAAACCGGAATTTGCGGGTCTGCGCTTTGGTCAGCGCATTAGCACCATTAGCTATGATGATGCCCTGGAGCTGTTTAAATTACCCAGGCAGGTGGGTGAAACTGCTGAGGGTGAAAAGGTTTCCACCAATATTGGTCGATTCGGCCCCTATATCCGTTATGGTAGTAAATTCGTTTCCTTAAAAGATGACGACGATCCCTATACTGTTGAATTACCTCGTGCCCTGGAACTGATAGCAGAGAAAATCGCAGCCGATCTGGCAAAAATTCTCAAAGTTATTCCGGATACTCCAAGGGGAGAGCTGCAGATTGTCAAAGGACGCTGGGGCCCCTTTGTGACCGATGGCTATAAAATTGCTCGCCTTGGTGCAAAAGATGTAGATTGGGCGGCGTTTAGTTTGGAACAGTTGCTGAAATTGCTTGAAGCAGCCCCTGAGCCAAAAGGCCGCAAGAAAAAGGTCAGCAAGAAGAAAACAACCAAGAAAAAAGCCCGGAAAAAGACTAGTAAGAAAAAAAGATCGAAGAAAAAGACCAGCAAGAAGAAAGTAGCCAGGAAAAAGGTCTCTAAAAAAACGGCTGCAAAAACGGCAGAGTAAGTCATGAATCGCGTTTTATCTGAATTGTCGACTGAGGGTGCGGTAAATGCTTTGCTTGCCGGAGAAGTCATTGCATGGCCTACAGAGGCTGTTTGGGGGTTGGGTTGTGACCCGCATAATCAAGTTGCTGTTAACAAACTCCTGATGATCAAACAAAGACAGGCCGATATGGGCTTCATTTTAGTGGCTGCTGATTTCGAGCAATTGCAAAACCTGCTCGAGCCGGTGACAGTCTGTGAAATGGGGCGAGCACTAAGCACATGGCCTGGGCCGGTTAGCTGGCTCTTTCCTGCGAAACCAGATGTACCTGAGTGGCTAACAGGCAAACATCAAACGCTGGCTGTGCGTGTCACTGATCACCCTTTAACCCGCCGTCTTTGTCGACTGTTTGGTGGCCCATTGGTCTCAACCAGTGCGAATCCTGCAGGCCAGGCAGCGGCGTTGAACCTGAACCAGCTTGGCAACTATTTTAATTCATCCGAGTTGGCTGGTTATGTTGATGGAGATTTAGGTGAGCAAAAAATGGTTAGCCAAATTAGAGACCTGGCGACCGATAAACTGATTCGTGGTTGAACGAAAACGGGTAAAGAAATGACAATTGATATCCAATCGGTAGAAAACTACCTGTTAAATTTACAAGACTCAATTTGTACGGGTCTTGAGGCAGCGGATGGTGAAGCTGAGTTTGTTGTTGATAACTGGCAACGCCAGTCGGCACAACCAGCCAAGGCTTCGCTTCAGGGTGGAGGTCGAACCCGGGTGCTCACCAATGGCGCAGTGTTTGAAAAGGCTGGGGTCAATTTTTCCCATGTGCGGGGTGAGAAACTACCCGTTTCAGCAACTGCAGCAAGACCCCAACTGGCAGGACGCTCATTTCAGGCGCTAGGGGTCTCCCTGGTTATTCACCCAGGTAATCCGCATATTCCCACTTCACATGCAAATGTACGTTTCTTTGTCGCCGAAAAAGCTGGGGAAGAACCGGTTTGGTGGTTTGGTGGGGGCTGGGACTTGACCCCCTATTATCCGTACCGAGAAGATGTTATTCATTGGCATAAGGCTGCTAAAGCCGCATGTGAACCATTTGGTGAGGAGGTTTATCCCCGCTATAAGAAATGGTGTGATGAATACTTTTTCCTGCCACATCGAAATGAAACCCGTGGCGTAGGTGGTCTATTTTTTGATGATCTGAATGAGGGTGGTTTTGAGCGTTGTTTCTCACTTACCAAAGCCGTTGGTGATGCTTACCTGAAGGCTTATTTACCCATAGTTCAGCAGCGTAAAGAAAGCGAATATACTCAGCAACAGGTCGATTTTCAAAGAGTTAGGCGCGGCCGCTATGTAGAGTTCAACCTCGTGTATGATCGCGGCACTTTGTTTGGTCTGCAATCGGGGGGGCGAACTGAATCAATTTTAATGTCATTGCCCCCATTGGTAGCCTGGGAGTATGACTGGCAACCGCAACCCGGCAGTGCTGAAGAAGACCTGTATCTGAACTATCTCAAGCCTGTTGACTGGTTAGCAGAATAATTTATTCACTTATTTTAATTTTTATTAATATAAAAACAGCAACTTAGAAATTTTCATTCTAATTTAAGCAAATATTTCATCTTTTTAGGGAACAAACTGTAATCAGCCGTGGTCATAATTACTGTCACTCCTTTGTGACCAGGTCCGTTACCCTCCCTCGACGGATCGTATACAGGATTCGGTCTGTCCCCCAACGACCAATCCATTTATTAACCCCGGACATTTGTCCGGGGTTTTTTTTTGCCTTGGCGGGGTGGTCCGGTCAGGTGACGGTCTCTGACTTGGTTTGAGTCCCCAGAGCTTGGGCTTCCCTCGACCAATAGCTTAGGCTATTGGCTCTCAGTCCAGCCCGACGCCCTGTGAACCCATCCCTGCGCCAGAAACTCGCCCCCTGACCGGATCACCCCGCCTGGGATGTAGGTAGATCGCGAGAGCACACGGATGTGCGTAGCGATCCATTCACGCTGCTTCAGTCTAAGTTCGATTATTCATGCCTAGGCTGCCGTTAAGCATGCGTACGCGCCGGTGTTATCGGTATTCCATCTGGCTCTCGGTGCGTTAAGCTTGCGAACGCACCAGCGCTATCCGAATTCCATCTTGCATTTGGTGCGTTACGCCTGTGGCTAACAGCACCCTACATTGAGGTCTCGTTGATTGTGTAGGGTGCGTT
>CAXMRK010000189.1:0-3604 GCA_964195815.1 uncultured Acidimicrobiia bacterium
ATCTGCAGGAATATCAACTTTTTCATAATTCTCAGGTAAGCCAGTTTCGTCCCATTGATAAGCAGTGCGGGTTAACAGGTCAACGACACCAACAAAGTTTTCTTCGGTACCGATGGGCAGCACCATAACCATTGGGTTTGCGCCCAGTACTTTCTCAACCTGCCCTACAACACGCAAAAAATCCGCACCTACACGATCGAGTTTATTTACGAAAATGATCCGCGCAACGCCTGATTCATTCGCATAGCGCCAATTAGTTTCAGACTGGGGCTCTACACCACCCGAACCACAAAATACACCTACACCACCATCTAGCACTTTCAGTGAGCGATAAACTTCAACAGTGAAGTCAACATGGCCTGGGGTATCGATGATATTGAAACGGTGATCTCTCCAGTAACATGTTGTAGCAGCAGACTGAATCGTGATACCACGCTCTTGCTCCTGATCCATAAAATCAGTTGTAGCAGCACCATCATGAACTTCACCGGTTTTATGTATTTTTCCGGTAAGTTTCAAAAAGCGTTCAGTTGTAGTAGTTTTGCCAGCATCCACGTGGGCGAAAATACCAATGTTTCTATATAGGCTTATGTCAGTCATCACATTACTCGATTCAAAAGAGCCTTTACGAAATTTCATAAAGGCAGAAAATTCGCGGGATTATAACCGATTTTGGGACTCAAGTACTAATCTATTTTGCTTTAAACTGAATAGAAATGAAGCGAGCTACTGCTTGTTTTTGCAGAGAACCTAAATATTTACGTCTACCAGGGCTATGTTACGGATTTCATTAATAATAATTAATCAATAATTTTAGCTGGGCTGGATAATCTGGAGTTTGAAAGCACTGATGATTACAGACATGAAAAACATGTAATTGCCGCCGTGAGTCGCTTCTGTTTTTAGCTCTAAACTCAATCAGCATGGACAGCAATATATCATTTATGCTGCACGGGAGCAGATAGACAGAACAGCGATCAGCTTTGCTTAAAAGCTAGTAGCGTGCTCTGAATGCTTTAAATTTCCCTTGCGACATTGCTGAAATTACTTGCTGTCTTGCAGAGCACTCAGATGTGCAAGCACACTACCCCCAAGGGCTGGGAGCGAATAACCCCCTTCCAACGCAGACACAATACGCCCTTTTGCAAATTTATCTGCAATCTTTTTGATCTCGGAGCTTACCCAGGCAAAATCATCATCCAGTAGATTGAAATCTGCCATCTCGTCCTCAGCATGTGCATCAAAACCAGCAGAAATAAAGATTATCTCCGGTTGAAACGCTCTCAATCTTGGTAACCAGTGTGTTTCAATCGCCAGCCGGAAAGCTTGCCCATCGGTTCCGGCGGCCAGTGGAATATTGATAACATTGTTTGCCACAACATCAGTACCTGAATGTGGGAAAAAAGGATGCTGAAAAGTCGAACAAAAAAGAACCTCAGGGTTGTTCCTGAAAATATCCTCTGTGCCATTACCGTGGTGGACGTCAAAATCGACAATTGCCACCCGTTTGAGCTTATATTTTTGCAGGGCGTGTGCAGCGCCGACAGCGATACTGTTAAAAAAACAAAAGCCCATTGCCTTATCGCTTTCTGCATGATGCCCAGGAGGGCGAACATTACAAAAAGCAGCTGTAGATTTTCCAGCCATCACCATATCCACCGCTGATATCACCGCACCGGCTGCGCGCAAGGCAGCCGGCAAAGAGTGTGGATTCATCGATGTATCAGGATCTAGCCAGATTTGTCCCTCAGTAGGCGCTTTACTAAAAATAGAGTCAACATATTCTGGATCGTGGGCATAACAGAGTTGTTCACGGCTGGCCAGAGGAGCATCAGCAAGCCATTCAAACTCTAAATTTGAGGACTGCAACTGATCCTGGATTGCAACTAGACGAGCTGGACATTCAGGGTGATGTGCACCCATTTCATGTAAAACACAATCGGCATGAGTAATTATTGATACTGTCATTTTAAAATTTTAAAAGTATTGATCTCAGTAGAGATTTTTCGTATTCGCTAAAGCCTCATAGTAACGGTCTGGTGGAAAAACAAAAATGGTAAGTTGAGAATTAAGGGCTTGAAGAGCTACTTTATTACTCAAGTTCAGATTTTATGATTTACATCAGATAATTTATACTTGTATTTCATTTTTGTTGTTAAACTGTCTGACTTTAGGTTTATTGCACCTGTCAGTATTGGTGTGTTTCAGCGGCTCACCTTGTCGATTTCGATATTTGAGAAAGCCTGAATTAACTGAGATAGATTCAATTCTGCTAAGATTTCGAGACCCGTAACTAAAAAGCAAAAGTATGCTGCTCTTGTAGCTTACCAAATAATCCAAAGTGAGTGTCCGTTGTTAACTAAATATAAGACCTTAAGCCCAGGAAATAACCGAGTTTGGATAGCAACTCTATTCATAATACTTACAACTTTGTTGGTTACTCCAGTTCTTTTTAGCAGCTACCGTTTTGAAAGCTGGAAACTGATTGCTGAGTTTGCCTTTAGCACAATAATTATTGCCACTTTCTTAACTGCACTACGCCAAGCCTCAATTTATCTGTGGATTCTCAGGCCAGTTTTCTGGGTTTTATTAACGCTTTTATATACTGTCAGACTTACCTGGTTTCTTGTAGTAGATTTTTCAGGAGAGGGTTTTACTAATAACTTCTATGCACATATAAGCGAGGAAGCAGCGCGCGTGGCCTTCACTGAATACGCTGACACTTTATTCCTCGCATTCATAATCTTAACGCTTGCATGTGTTGGGATTGTATTACTGAAGAATAAAGTATTAGTCGGACCTCGCTTAGCTTTCACAATCATTCTGGTGACATTGCTTACATTTTTCTCCATCCCATCAAATAGTCTTGAACAACGATTACTGAGCAATTACATACAGTTTTACGAAGCAATGAAACCTGGCCAGCTTAACGCTGAGGGCCTTTTCAAATTGCAGCAAACAAGGCTTGTAAACTTAGATAATAATAAAAAATCGACAATCGTTGCTACTGCTGGAGGTTCAAAACAAAACTTGATCCTTGTGTACCTTGAGTCTTTTCATTTAGCCTTTACAGATGTTGGGCCATTCCCTGATTTGACACCGAATATTAACCGCCTGAAACGAGATTATTGGCATCATTCAAACTGGCTATCATCGGCTGATGCAACGATGGAGGCTATCATTAGCACACAATGTGGCACATTAGTTTCGACGCCTCAGGGTAGTAATACCTTTGCCAATACAGAAACGATTCTACCCAAACTGGCTTGCTTACCAGATGTTTTACGGAGTGCGGGTTACCATCAGATTTTCCTGGGTGGCTTTGATAAGAGCTTTTCTGGTAAAAATCTTTTTCTGACTGAGCATAGCTATGACGAAGTGTTTGGGTGGGAAGACTGGCAAAAACTTGGATTCAAAAATAATGATGGGTATTGGGGGCTGCCAGATGATCAGCTTTTTGAGCAAGCCCTTAAGCGTGTCGATGAGCTGACTTCTTCAGATTCCAACCAGCCTTATAACCTTACTCTTCTAACTTTGAGCACCCATCCGCCAGGCTTTTCTTCATCATCATGTACACCATATGTAAGCAATCCCAATGGCTCTA
>CAXMRK010000190.1:0-3833 GCA_964195815.1 uncultured Acidimicrobiia bacterium
CCTTGCTTGTGAATATTAAAGTTATTTATAAACCAGCTGAGCTCAGTGTCATCTAATGTTGTCGCTAATTCAGTCTCAGACCAGAGATAAAACTTGCCTTCTTCACCTTCGCTGTCAGCATCTTCAGCACTAAAAAAACCACCTTCACTGGACTGCATTTTAGTGCTGATATAGCTGATGACTTCTATTGCTGTGTGTCTATAAAAATCGTCACCTGTTGCCGCATAGGTTTCGCAATAAGTTAATAACAGCAGTGCCTGGTCATAGAGCATTTTTTCAAAGTGTGGCAACAGCCAGTGAGCGTCCGTGCTATAGCGATGGAAGCCAAAGCCTACTTGATCAAATAATCCCCCCAGGCGCATAGCTTTGAGAGATTGGGTGACGATATCCAGAGTGTTTTGATCTTTGGATGTATACCAATGCCGGAGTAAGAAAGAGTACTGATGTGGACTCGGGAATTTTGGTGCTTGTCCAAAACCTCCATTAATAGCGTCGAAGCTTGATTGTAATAATTCAAGCGCTTTATTCGCAACGTTGGCAGCTAGCGGGCCCTGGTTAGACTGTTGGCTTCTGGCCTCAAGGTGTCCCTTGATCTCATTGGCTGTTTTGATTAGATCATCTGGCTGCTGTTTCCAGGCGGCGGCTACATTTGGTAGTAGCTGCATCATTCCAGGGCGTCCGTGGCGACCATGTTTTGGGAAATAGGTGGCTGCCAGGAATACTTCAGCATCTGGGGTTAGAAAGCAATTGAGTGGCCAGCCCCCACTGCCGCTCATTAACTGGCATGCTGCCATATAGAGTTGGTCGATATCCGGTCTTTCTTCACGATCAACTTTAATCGCAATGAAATTTTGCTTGAGTAGTGCCGCAACTTCGGAATCTTCAAATGATTCTTTCTCCATCACATGGCACCAATGACAGGTGGCATATCCAATAGACAGGAAAACAGCTTTGTTTTCGAGTTTAGCTGTGCTGAAAGCCTCTTCACCCCAGGGATACCAGTCGACCGGATTGGCTGCATGCTGGAGTAAATATGGGCTTTGCTCAAATACCAGGCGATTCCAGTTTTCACCGCCGTCAGGGGGTAGGATTTGCAGTTCAGCATCGCTGGGAAAGTATTGGCTATGATCATTCATAAACTAGTTTCTATTTTTCTGCGTTAGAATAGCTAGACTAAATGTATGCACATAGGTTTGCCAGTTAAATTAATTGCAAAACAAGATTGCGCCCAGCATTTAATTTGATTAGGCTCTTTGTGTTGAGTCTCGACCTTAAGAGAATAAATTAAGGCTAATAACTATACACAGTAACTATGAGTGAGGAATTTAATATGGATAATTTGTTTATAATTAATATGTTGGCTCGATGGGGCCATTTGCTGTTCGGGATCACCTGGATAGGCTTGTTGTACTACTTTAACTTTATCCAGGGTGGCTACTTTAAATCAGCGACTCCTGAAGGCTTGAGTGATGCTAAATCAAAGCTGGCACCTAGTGCGCTTTGGTGGTTCCGCTGGGCTGCTATGTTTACCTTTCTCACCGGTGTGGTGTTGCTGGGTGCGGTTCAACAAAATCATCAGATGAACGAATACATCATCGCTGGTGCTGTTATGGGTACTCTGATGTTTCTGAATGTATGGTTGATTATCTGGCCAAAGCAGAAGATTGCACTGGGAATGGTCGAAGGAGATGCTGCTGCCGCAGGTGGAAAAGCACTACTTGCATCACGTACCAACACACTGTTTTCTGCACCAATGGCATTTTGTATGCTGGCAGGGCCACATTATGTTGGCTATGCCAAGACTGAGCTAACCAATGGCTTGTGGATTACGCTTGCAGTAATCGCAGTATTGGAAATAAACGCTATAGCAGGCAAGCAGGGCCCTATGGCCAGTGTGCGTGGGGTGATTGTTAGCAGCCTCGTATTAACCGCCGTGGTAGTTGCCGCAATCGAAATGCTCTAAATGATGAAATAGCTCAGCTGTTAAAGCAGGCTGAGTACTACTGAGTAAATAAAAAGCCGGGAAATTATCCCGGCTTTTTATTTCGGTAATTAATCCTGTGCTACAGCTGTATTAATTTGTACTCTCATTATTAGGTGAGGTTAATGGGCTGCCCAGAGACCCTTTATCTTTTGCAGCCAGTTCTGTAACTTTAGCTTCAATGCTTGGATGAGCTTTAGTCAGTGCAACCAGCCGGTTATAGCGTTTTAGGCTTAAGCCTTCAGCAGTAATTGCGGCAATCAACATTTTTTCGGGTTTATTAGCCTTGCCAAGTTGGTCAACTTTGAACCAGGCGTTTACAAATTGACGCAACTCATCTTCTTTGGGGATGTCTCGCGGTGGCGTGACTCCAGTTTTGGTAATGGCAATGAATTCATTATCAAAGTATTGGGTATCCGGCAATTTTGCCATTTTTTCCCGCAGTGACGCTGAGTTATCAGAAAGCATGCGTCTCTTGAAGTGGTGCCTACCGTAAGGCCCAAAGCGTGTGTTTGGTCCATATACTCTGAGTGCTTCCAGGTCGCCGTTACGTGCACAGGTGAGGTGTGCAAAATGAGTTCCAACAGGCGTTTCCAGCCAGCAGCGCATTTTATCCTGATCTTCTCTTTTGCGGCTGTAGGGTTCATCCAGAGCCTGGCGGATGAATCGAAGGGTCGTTTCTTTTTTTAATTCGAGACTAATTTTTGAGCCGGTAACTACAAGCGGATCAAGCTCAAATGCTTCTTCACTAGTTTCATCAGTTGATGCTTTAGCCGCTAGCCCATTAGCCGAAGCGAGGTATAACAATAATGCAAAAAATCTCAACATTATGTAAGAATACTTTAGCTATACACTACTGACAACTACGCTTGTTTTTAGCGATTTTCATTAGTTAGCTAAATTGCTCGCTAACCATTTCGCCAGTTCTTGTTTATCCATTCCGCGACGCTCTGCCTGGTCTGTCAGTTGGTCGTCTGCTATTTTGCCAACATTGAAATACTTTGCCTGTGGATGTGAAAAATACCAGCCACTGACAGATGCTGATGGCCACATGGCTTTTGATTCGGTTAGGGTGATACCGATATTTTCTTCCACCTTGAGTAATCGCCAAAGTGCATCTTTGGGCGTATGGTCAGGACAGGCAGGATAGCCAGGAGCAGGACGAATGCCTCGGTATTTTTCCTTGATCAGCTGATTATTGTCCAATGCTTCGCTTGTGGCATAACCCCAGGTTTCAGTGCGTACTTTTTTATGCAGCATTTCAGCAAAAGCCTCTGCTAATCGGTCAGCCACAGCTTTTGCAAGGATAGCGCGATAGTCATCATGTTGGGCTTTGGCTGCATCTGTCACTTTGTCCAGTCCCAGGCTTGCGGTAACTGCAAACGCACCGACCCAGTCATCAGGGCCATCCTTTGAAGCAACAAAATCACTTAGGCAGTAATTGGCGCGCTCATCCTGTTGTCGATTCTGCTGACGTAAGCCATAGATCACATCAAGCGGCTTACCATTATTATCCAGTACCTGGATGTCATCATCTGCTCGATATGCCGGGAAAACCGCCCAAACTGCAGCGGCAGTAACACTATCGGTGGCGATAAATTCATCGATCATATTGAGGGCATCAGCATACAATTCCTGAGCATGTTTACCGATTGTTGGATTATCCAGAATGGCAGGAAATTTACCTTTCAATCCCCAGGTAATAAAAAAGGGTGTCCAGTCAATAAACGCTATCAGTTCTTGAAGGTCTTGTTTGTGAATGACTTGTATACCCTCAGCAGCTGGCTGGGGAGGGGCATAGTTAAGCCAGTCAGGCTTGAATGCATTGCTTCTTGCAGACTTTAAGTCCAAC
>CAXMRK010000191.1:0-6077 GCA_964195815.1 uncultured Acidimicrobiia bacterium
TGCGGATGGCTGTGATCGTGCGGATGGCTGTGATCGTGCGGATGGCTGTGATCGTGCGGATGGCTGTGATCATGCGGATGGCTGTGATCATGCGGATGAGAATGCTGCTCAACTCCTTCGATTCGACTTTCGCCTTCACCACAACCACATGTTGTACACATTTTTTTTTACTCCAGATATTTTTTTAAATGCTTCAATAACACTCAATCGATGCATTTAACTGTTGTAAGCAGGATAGTTGATTACAAGTCTTATTGTCTATTTTTTATCATTGTTTTTTGGTGTTCTTCTGTGTGTAGCTATCGTTAGTGGAGTTCGAGATTTTGGAACTTTATAAACAAAGTTGTAACGTGCAACATGATAACTTGGGTCAAAACCGTAGAAATTCCGCTGCATTTTTTCCAATTCACGCTGACGATAATGACCTAATGGCTTGCGCTTTTCATCACTTTCGCGACGACTGTTTTTTTGCCTGAGAATGGCTGAAATATCTTTGTCGGCTGATAGTGCCGTTGCACGTTGCGTTACTGTTGAAATGAAACTTTCAATGTCTTCACCAAAAGTCTCATCAATGAGGCCCAGTAACTTCCCTTCTTGTGTGCCCATTGGTAAGCGAGCCTGTGTGATTCTTTCGGCATTCTTACTACCTGCATAGCGGGCTAACAGATAAGTCCAGTATTCAGAACCATACAGGTTACCCATATCTTTATAATGAGGATTAAGAACCACACCTTCTCGCGCCCACACTTGATCGGCTGCACGAGCTAAAAAGACCCCGCCGGCGCCGGCATTACCCTGTAATGCTGCTATTGTTAGATGAGATTTTGTATTTATTATTTCCAGTGCCAGATCATCGATAGCATTAATGTTTTCCCAGGATTCATCAGCCGCGCTTTCACTTGCCTCAATCAAATTCAGATGCATACCGTTAGACCAGTAATCGCGACCTCCCATAAGTACAATGACATTAGTCTGCTGCTGGCAGGCACTTATATATTCCAGTCGCAGTCTGTTGCATTGCTCGGTTCCCATAGCACCATTGTAGAAAGGAAAATGTAGGTAGCCGACTCCATTTATTTGTTCATACCATATATCACGATAACCGCTATTAGCATCTGCAATAACCTCAGGTAATTCCTGGATTTCAGACTCGAGCACTAATGCAGAGGGTAGTTTGAAAGGGTGTTTTGAGGCTTTATCACATAGATGTCCGATCCAGACAGCACCATCTATAGTGGCTCTACACACAGCTTGGCCGCAGCGGGCAATTAATTCGCCGGGTTGGCCGGTCAGTTCCTTTTCTTCTTTAACATCATAAAGAAATAGCTCCCTACCGAATAATTTGTCAGATACTCCTGGGAAGCCATCTGCACAACGGAGTTTACGTAAAACCGTATCAGTATCGTCGATTTTCCAGTCGATTGACCTCGATGCTTGCCGCATCAATGGGCGCAACTGTCCTTTTATTTTTGCTTTGGAATAATCCAGTGCTTCGGCAGAATAATTACCATTCTGAAAGTGAATGAGCGCTTGTAATAAGGCTTTCACTACTGCCTCAGTCACTTCAGTATGGTAGATGCTGGATTTGTTGGTGTCTGGCATCTCAAATTTACAAGACCCCCAAATATCACCCGCATCCATTTCAGCATTTGCCTGAAGGATGGTGATTCCCCAGTGGCTTTCCTGGTTTAAAATCGCCCAGTCAAGCGCGGATGGACCGCGGTCGCCGGGTATTCCGGGATGCACAATTAAACAAACATGCTTACGCCAAATCTTCGAGCTGATTGCTCTTTTCAAGAAGGGCGCAATGACCAGGTCCGGTTTAAATAATTCAACTGCTTCGATAGCGACTTCATCATTGATATCAAATTCTACAGATACTTGATGCCCGATTTGGGTCAGTTCGATGAACAACCGCTGAGTGAGGCTGTTAAATGCATGAGCTAAAAATAAAATGCGCATAAATACTAGCAAATACGAGGAAGTTGCTCACCTGCTAACCAGTCAATGATGCGGCTGCCACCAAAGCTGGTATCCATTTGCACAAAGCCATTTTCATCTGCTGTCACTTCACCGATGATTGCTGCATTGCTCCCAAGCGGGTGTTGCTGCATAACTGTTAATAGTTGTTGTGCGTATTCAGCAGCACAAATACAAATTAATTTCCCTTCATTTGCAACATAGAGAGGATCAAGCCCGAGCAGCTCACATGCAGCGGTTACAGCAGGATTGATGGGGATGTCAGCTTCATTTAGACGCATTCCAACCTGAGATTGCTGTGCTAATTCATTCAATGTTGTCGCGAGTCCACCACGGGTGGGGTCACGTAAACAATGGATCGATGGTACTGCAGTAACCATTTCTGCAATCAAGGTATGCAGGGCAGCTGAATCAGATTGAATAGTCGTTTCAAACTGCAGATTTTCACGGCTCGACATAATCGCAACACCATGATCTCCCATGGTTCCGCTGACCAGTATAGTATCTCCAGGTTGCGCTTTGTCCCCAGAAATATTAAGGCCATTAGGAACTACACCAATGCCTGTTGTGGTAATAAAAACCCCATCTCCTGAACCCTTTTCAACGACTTTAGTATCTCCCGTTACGATCGGTACGCCCGCGTCATTTGCAGCTTTAGCCATGCTGATAACAATCTTTTCCAGGTCAGCCAGAGGAAATCCTTCTTCAAGAATAAAACCAGCCGCTAGATAAAGTGGTTTGGCACCAGACATTGCTACATCATTGAGTGTGCCATGTACCGAAAGCGAACCAATATCCCCACCGGGAAAGAATAGGGGTGAGATGACGTGACCATCAGTACTCATTACCATCCGTCCAGCTGAAACAGTAAAGCTTGCCTGATCATTTGCCTGAGCAAGCAACTCATTGTCAAAATGCTTGAAAAACAATTCTTCGATCAGTTGTGCCATTGCCCGGCCGCCGCTACCGTGGGTCATATCAACAACACCATTACGGATTCTGAGACCAACCGGGAAGCGCTTTTGTTTTTGTTCTACCATTTTATATTATCCGTCCTGGTTTTCTGGTTTGCGAAAGCGGCCATAACTCCAATAGGCTGCACAGGCACCTTCTGAAGACACCATGCAAGATCCCATCGGGTTTTCAGGTGTGCATACAGTGCCAAATAATTTGCAGTCTGTCGGTTTCTTCGCTCCCCTAAGGATTTGAGGGCATTCACAGCTTTTGACATCGGAAGCCATGATTTTGGGCATATCAAATCGTTTTTCAGCATCATATTGAGAGTATGCCTGTTTAATTTTTAATGCGCTGTAGGGCACCATGCCTAATCCGCGCCACTCAAATTCCCGTCTTAACTCCATAACTTCCGCGACCAGCTTTTGCGCTTTTTGGTTTCCCTTGCGGGTCACAACTCGGGTGTATTCATTCTCTACCTGGTGACGGCCTTCGTTTATCTGTCGTATGAGCATCAAAGCAGACTGCATGACATCAAGCGGCTCGAATCCGGCAATAACGACAGGCTTTTGGAATTCTTCTGCAAAAAACTCGTATGGCAGACTGCCGATTATTGAACTAACGTGTGATGGGCCGAAGAAGCCGTCGATTTTAACCGAACCAATATCTCGGACTTCAGGGGATTCGAGGATATTCTGAATCGCGGCCGGGGTTAGGACATGATTACAGAACACACTGAAGTTTTTTAATCCCTCTTGATGTGCTGTTTTAATCGCAACGGCAGTTGGTGGTGTGGTTGTTTCAAAGCCAATGGCAAAGAAAACAATCTCTCGTTCAGGGTTTTTTCTGGCAATATTCAGAGCATCCTGAGTGGAGAAAACCATTCTTACATCACCACCTTCAGCTTTTAGCTTGAGTAAGCTTTTGCGTCCACTTGCGGGTACTCTCATCATATCGCCATAGGTGCAAAGTATGACATTTTCCTTTTGTACCAGTTGTATTACATTATCTATGCGGCCAATAGGGAGCACACAAACAGGGCATCCCGGTCCATGAACGAAGTCCACGTTATTCGGCATAAGATCCTGCACGCCATATCTGAAAATGGCGTGTGTGTGACCGCCACAAAACTCCATCAGTTTATATTGCCGATCACTCTTAGCTTCTTCTGCTATGACCTGCTTTAGTTGTCTGGCGAGCTCACGGTTACGAAATTCTTCAATGTATTTCATTCGTTTATTTGGTTCATTAAGCCAGCCTCAGCAAATAGCTGTAAGGTTTTTTCAGCTTCTTCCTGATTAATAATATTCAGCGCATAACCGACGTGGATTAAGACAAAGTCATCCACCACGACATTTTCTACCAGCGACAGTGAAACCTCTTTTTTGACTTCACCGATGGCAACAGTTGCTGTATCTGTCGATGAATCAATCGCCACTACTTTGGCAGGTAATGCAAGACACATTAGTCAACCTCCAGTTCTTTTATTCTCATTTCTTCACCACCGGTTATTTGCAATTGATAACTGCCACAATCAGGACATTCATCAAAACGACGTTTAATATAAACGTTTTTAGAACACTTCATACACCATGCTGCACCAGGTATCCTGATAATTTCCAACCTTGCTCCATCAGCAATACTGTTTTTTGTAACTACATCAAAACCAAAATTTAATGCATCGAGCTCAATGCTTGATAAGTCACCTATTTCAAGAATGACGGTTTTTATTTTACTGAAGCTCTGCTTTATAGCTTCAGCCTCCAGAGCTTGTAAGATACCTTCGCATATTGAGATTTCATGCATTAATGTAGCCTCAGCTTGTAACCCACACAAGGGTCAACAGCATTAATTATCAGATGAGCCATTTGGATAAACTGACTATCGTTAATGTTCATGCTTGCCAGACTTTGGGTAATTACACCTTTTGGATGAAAATTCCATTCCGTCGGAGCCAGGATTTGATAGTTGCTGAATTTGCCGTTTTGAATTTCTGCATGGTGAATTAAGCGACCCCTTGCTGTCTCAATCTGTGCCAGTCCAACGTGATTTCCGGATAACAGGGGGTTTTCAAGTCTATTGGATTTTAATCTTTCCAACATTTCGTTTATTAAATGAGGGATGGAAGCTAATTCAACTAATCTCGCCAGCCATCTGGTGATCAAAGCACCTTTATATTTCTGGTAAAAGGAAGCAACCAGGGGGTGGTCTTTATAACGGCTAAGAGCCGTTGTTTCAAAACACTGGTTTTGCCATTGCGGTTGACTAATAAAAGTGACAGGATTTGCCTCAAACTCAAGTAATAATTGAGCAGCCCCGAGATCAGGTAGATGCTGGCAGTCAAGTTTACCCCGGCTTTCCCAATTATTAAGGTAAATCTGGTTGACGGTTTGTGCGGCAATTGTGTTTGATTCACTAGCCCAGTCCAGTATATTTTCTGGCTTGAGGCAAAGCCATTCTGATGTGGGCATGGAAAAAACCTGTGTTTGAATAAATGATTCCAAATTTTCAACAAGGTTTTCTAGTTTTCTGCTTTTGATATCAATACTGCTATCCAGTGAAAATGCATTTCCCTGCTTAAACAGGGCTGAACTAAATTCAGCAGTGAGTTGGCTTAGAAATGAAACTGGTTGCTTGCCAGGATCAATTCTAAACAGTCCAGGCCAGTCCAGAAAAACTCGCATAAGATGTTCTTTACAAATTTCTACCTGCAAAAGCACATCGCGTGCAATTTCTAAATGTTGATTTAGCTCACATCGTAAACATTGTTGGATAACCGAAAGGGCCGCATGTGAATGCGCTGTACCGCAAATGTTGTACAACATCGGGATAATGCTAAGTGCTTGTTCTGGTGTTTTGCCAACTAATATCTTTTGTGCATGCAGTGGTCGAGTAGACGTGAGTTTAATACCTGGGCCTGGCTTATTTGCAGCGTAGAGATCGATAAATATTTGGCCTTCAATAGGATTCATGGGTTTTTATATTACATGAATTAATCTTCTGAGCCATACATCTTAATGCTGTTTTTATTGATTTGTCTGCTGTTAAGCTTTCACATTCATCAATGTCTGCGAGAAACAAATTGAGTAGAACAAAAAATATTTTTTCAATTTTATATAGATTCATAAGACCTTGGTCTAATA
>CAXMRK010000192.1:0-2745 GCA_964195815.1 uncultured Acidimicrobiia bacterium
CAGGTGAACTTCAACCTACTTACAAAATTATGCCAAAGTTCGGTTTTGCAGACTATATCTAGCTTGGAATAAGCCGCTGTTAATCGCGGAAATAGCGACTAT
This sequence comes from uncultured Acidimicrobiia bacterium, assembly GCA_964195815.1. GTDB lineage: Bacteria > Pseudomonadota > Gammaproteobacteria > Xanthomonadales > SZUA-36 > SZUA-51. The sequence goes on from CAXMRK010000192.1 coordinate 103, forward strand.
TTCCGCTTTGGAATATATAAGTCAGTGATCGTGCCTTCAAAGACTTCCGCGGCCATAGCAACTGTTTCCGAAAGGGTTGGGTGTGGATGGATAGTCAAGCCGATGTCTGCTGCTTCAGCGCCCATTTCTATAGCCAATGAACACTCGGAAATCAGATCACCAGCATTCACACCAACAATTCCAGCGCCAATAATCTGATCAGTTTTTGGATCAAACAAGAGCTTGCTAAAACCTTCACTACGGGCAATCCCTAACGCTCGGCCAGAGGCAGCCCAGGGGAATTTGCCCACTTTATAGTCAATGCCCTGTTGTTTTGCTTCGGTTTCTGTCACCCCTACCCAGGCAATTTCAGGATCGGTATAAGCAACCGATGGAATAACCCTGGCATCAAAAAATGACTTCTCTCCAGCACATACTTCCGCTGCCACTTTGGCTTCATGTGTGGCTTTATGTGCCAACATTGGTTGCCCGACAATATCGCCAATCGCAAAAATATGCGCCTGATTGGTTTGCATCTGCGTATTAACCGGGATGAACCCGCGATCATCCACATGAACATCGGCTTTCTCTGCACCAATCAAATTACCGTTAGGTGTCCGCCCGATAGCTACCAGCACGCGATCAAACTTCAGTTTTTCGGGAACATTTTTACCACTCAGGGTAGCAATCAGTGCATCTTCAGTCGCTTCTACATTTTCGACACGAGTCTTTAAGAAGATATTATTCATACGTTCTTTCAGGCGTCGTTGTAAGGGGCGGACCAGGTCTTTATCTGCACCCGGAATTAACTGATCGAGCATCTCAACAACTGTAACCTGACTCCCTAAAGCCTGATAAACAGTTGCCATTTCCAGCCCTATTATGCCGCCGCCGACGACCAGCAAGCGCTGTGGAATATCTTCCAACTCAAGTGCATCGGTTGAATCCATCATGCGTGGATCTTCCCAGGGCAACCCTGACAATTTTACTGATTGCGAGCCTGCAGCAATGATGCAACGGCTGAAGCTCACCGCTTTCAGGCCTGCTTCACTGGCAACCATTAAACTATGCTTATCGGTGAATCTAGCATGACCTGTAATCACAGTAATTTTGCGCTGTTTGGCCATCTTGGCCAGACCACCGGTTAACTGGGATACAACCGAGCCTTTCCAGTTACGCAATTGGGTAATATCAATCTCAGGTTTGCCAAAGCGCAGGCCGTGAGCTGACATGGCAGCAGCTTCATCGATAACTCTGGCGGTATGCAAAAGAGCCTTGGAGGGGATGCAACCCACATTCAAACAGACGCCACCGAGGCTAGAATAGCGTTCGATTAAAGCTACATTCAGGCCAAGATCAGCAGCCCGAAACGCTGCAGTATAGCCACCGGGACCGGCACCTAAAACAACCAGATCAAAATCATAGTCAACACTGGTTTCTTCGCTGCTGTCGGTGTCTACCGATACTGGTTTAACAGTTTCTGCTGCAGCGATTGTTGGCAATTCCAGCTGAGATTCCCGCACTGGAATATAATTTGTTGATTGCTTAGCTACGCTAGCTTCCACTTCCAGGGTGGCGATCAGATCACCTAAATTGACCGTATCTCCAAGCGCAACATCCAGGCTAAGGATTTTGCCTGCCTGCGGCGCGGGAACTTCCATTGTTGCTTTATCGCTTTCAAGGGTGATCAGTGACTGTTCTGCAGCGACCACATCACCCACATTAACTAACACTTCAATAACCGGGATGCTATCGAAATCACCGACATCGGGAACCAGAATTTTTAGTGTTTTAGCCATGTTTTATTCCTGCGGTTCCAGTATTAATTCGTTATTTGTATGTTGCCAATTTAAATGTCGCAAAAAACTCATGCCAAGCAATGCCTCACCGCGCAGCCCCTCACTAATAACTGCACGAACATTGTTTACCTGTATCGAGCCCAACTTCACTTGCTCAATTCGAGTGAGATAGCCGCGACTTATACCATTTGCCGTTTGCATCTGAACCTGCGGACCTTTGCTCAAACCCAGTTCACGAGCCAGAGCTTCTGGTATAGCAACATCAGTTGCCCCTGTATCGAGCAAAAACTCAACCACAGTTCCATTAATTTCGCCTTCAGCACGGTAATGCCCCTGACGATCTGCGCCAATAATAACTGTACTGCCAGTTACACGAAATTGCTGTGAATCACCTCTTACACCCAGAAAATTAAATAGCCAGGTTAACCCCAGCAATAACGAAATAACGGCCAACCAGGTCATCATTTTGGAGGTTTTCTTTATCGCAAAATTATCTTCTGCAGTCATGAATATTCCTGTCCAGGAGGCTGCCCGAGAATAGAAGCCGTAGCGAGGGGAAACCATTTTGTGTCCATTTTTTTGATCCTTTGAGGCGAATAGTTACTCATATTTGACGAAAATGAGCGGGCAAATGGGCCAAAATGGTTTTTTCGCAGTAGGTTCTCTATTCACGGACAGGCTCCTAAAGCATAACCCGGCGGATATCTGCCATCATTTCCGCCAGATAACGAGTGAAGCGCGCCGCTGAAGCACCATCTATAACTCGATGGTCATAAGACAAGGACAATGGCAACATCAATCGAGGCTGGAAATCCATCCCATTCCAAACTGGCTTCATATAAGAGCGAGAAACACCCAGAATTGC
>CAXMRK010000193.1:0-2806 GCA_964195815.1 uncultured Acidimicrobiia bacterium
GTTCTGAAAGCTGAGGTGTTGATGCTGTTTGGGTGCTTTGTTCGCGCCAGGCTGAAATTTGACTAGCTACGATTTCATTTGCTTCACGTATAGAGATTTCAGAAATATCATCAGCAGTTGGCAGGCGTAAAATTGCCCCCCGGTTCATCCGATTAATATCACCGCCTACAAAACCCTCAGGATTTAAGCGCACAATTGCAAGCATCGCCTGGTTGATTGAGTAATCGGTTTGTTTGCTCCATTTATTAGCTATCGACCACAGAGTTTCACCCGACTTCACCGGACCATACTCAGCAATTTGCGTATTCATTACCCGAGCTGCTGGCTCAGACCTGGCAGAAATCACAGATTCTGGCTCTGGCTCTGGCTCTGGCTCTGGCTCTGGCTCTGCAACAGCAGTTTCAGCTGCTCCAGTGTTATCAATCCGGGAAATTGGCGCTTCAGTTATCGTCTCAGATTGACTCTTTGCAACCCTGGCGGATTGTTTTCTGGGTGGTGCAACTGCTACTGTAGGCGGGTCGAGAAATAGAGTGTATTCCCTGAGCAAATGGCCGCGTTGCCAGGCAACGTCTACTGCAAATTGCAAAATCGGGTCTTTTATAGACGATGCAGAGGTGACTTCAATAACTGTCTTACCGCGCCAAATTTTTACGCTAAACGTTAATGGCACAGTTAAGCGCGTTTGATCCAGGCCCATCATTTCATAATCAGCCGCGCTGGCAAGACGCGCAGAGACCGTTCCAATTTGCTCCTCTGAAATGCCTAACACTTGAATCCTGGCAGTCAGTGGCTGATTCAAATAAGAATCAAGATCGATACCACCTAAACCAGCAGCCTGGCTTAATGTAGTAATAAATAACAGCAGTAACGAGATCACCGCGTAAATAAATTTATTCATTAGACTCATTGTTTCCTTTCTTGAATCAAATTAGTAATAACTGTGCTTCAAACCCAATCTGGATTAATCCTTGATAGCAGACAAGTCTACCTGCCAGAGTGATGTGATTCCAGCATCTCCATAATTTGCACCGCATTTAAGGCAGCACCTTTGCGGATATTATCTGCAACCACCCACATATTCAGCCCTGATTCCCGGCTATGATCACGACGTAAGCGACCAACAAATACCGGGTCTTTACCTGCCGCATGAACCGCTGGTGTGGGATGCTCCGAAGCGTTGAGATTTGGAATGTAACTAACTCCAGCTGCAGTGCGAAGTAATGCTTCAATATCCTCTAGCTCAAACGGGCTTATAGTTTCTAAATGCACCGCTTCAGCATGTCCAAAAAAAACTGGCACACGCACAGCTGTTGCGTTAACCGCTATGCACTCATCAGAGAATATCTTCTGGGTTTCCCAGTGCATCTTCATCTCTTCTCGGCTATAGCCATTTTCCTGTAGCACGTCTATTTGTGGCAGTACATTGAATACCATTTGTTGACTGAACTGCTTGCATTCAATTTCCTGAAATGTCAGCTTTTGTGCAGTCTGACGAGCTAACTCTTCTTGTGCCTTTCGTCCTGCACCTGAAACGGCTTGATAAGTAGCTACATCTATTCGACGAATACCATAAACACGTTGAATAGGTTCCAGTGCAACAACCATTTGAATGGTTGAACAGTTGGGGTTAGCAATAATCCCTGGCTTTTGGAATGACTTCAGTAAATCACCATTAACCTCTGGCACAATCAGGGGAATATCATCATCTAAACGAAATGCGGAAGTATTATCAATCACAGTGCAGCCTGCAGCAACAGCACGTGGAGCATATTTCTCAGAAATTGAACCGCCGGCTGAAAATAAACCATAGTCCACTTCTGCAAAATCAAAATCATCCAGACATTGAACTTTTAATTGCCGAGTTCCAAAATCCACCTGCATACCTTCCGATTGGCGCGAAGCTAAAGCAACAACCTGCTTATGCTTTATCCCATGCTCAGCCAAAATAGACAACATCGCTTCCCCAACAGCACCTGTTGCACCTACAACCGCAAGTTTTAAATCACTTCTCATCTATTTTATTCACTATGTGTGTCATCTAATTGATATATTTATATATTTTGTGATCTATGACGCAAGCACTGATCCATCAGCACCAATGCTAACATGGCTTCCACAATCGGAACTGCACGGATTCCAACACAGGGATCGTGGCGCCCTGTTGTCACTATTTCAACTTCTTCGCCTGCGGTATTTAAGCCACTAACAGGTATCCGCAAACTGGAAGTGGGCTTGAAGGCCGTACTCACAAATATCTCCTGCCCCGAAGAAACACCACCAAGAATACCGCCTGCATTATTACTACAAAACTCAACTCCCTCAGCAGTTGCTTTCATGGCATCACGGTGCTCTGTACCTAGCTGCTCTACAGCACTGAAGCCTGCACCTATCTCCACAGCTTTTGCAGCATTGATGCTCATCATAGCTGCTGCCAGTTCCGCATCTAGCTTGCCATAGACCGGCTCACCCCAACCCGCCGGCACATTGCGCGCAAGTACATTGACCCTGGCACCTACTGAATTGCCGCTTTTACGCAGAGAATCCATATACGTCTCCAGCTCAGCAACAATCTCACTATCAGGAACAAAGAATGGGTTATCTTCAACCACAGAAAAATCCTGAATGGTATCAGTCTTAATTGAACCGAGCTGCCCCAGCCAGCCCTGAATTTCTATTCCAAATTCTTGTTTTAACCAGGCTTTGGCAATAGCACCAGCTGCAACACGCATGGTTGTTTCGCGTGCTGAGGAACGCCCACCGCCACGATAGTCGCGGATGCCATATTTTTTGAACCAGCTGTAATCAG
>CAXMRK010000194.1:0-3892 GCA_964195815.1 uncultured Acidimicrobiia bacterium
AGATCATCATAATCACTATTGTCGAAATCTTGCGAATTTTCCCAATTTTTGGTACCCATTAATTTGCTCCTATAGGGGGGGTAACGCATTAATTGCGAATTTAAATCCAATATGACTTTCTGTCAAGATTTTTTTAAGCAATTCTTAATTTATTTTTTTGACCCATAACTCAGTGTCTGTACAGTCTTTATTGAATATTGAGTCAATATTGATGATGCCAGGATATGAAATCCTGGCATAAATTTTAATCATCAGGGCTAAAAATGGCCTCTATCGGGATACCGAATAATTGAGAGAGTTTAAACGCAAGAGGTAAGCCAGGATCATACTTGCCTGTTTCAATGGCATTGATTGTTTGTCTTGATACCTCAAGTTTTTCAGCTAAAGTGGCTTGAGACCACTCCCGTTCAGCACGTAGTACCCGCAATGTATTCTTCATTGGTAGCGTCTCATCGCCAACAATTGGCCAAACACCCAGGCAAACATCATTATGGCAACTGTGTCATGTGAATCAATAGGTGGTGCACCCACAGTTTCAAACAATTGATAGCCTGAAGTAAACAGCACTCCCACACCAAACCCAATCGCTAATCCTTCTAACTGAATTTTCCGCAGCATTTCATCGGTTTCACGTAAAAACCGTATATATGTAATCAGCACAACAATACCCAGGAGAGTTGGAACAATCGCTAGCAACCAATCGAGTCTGTAGGGAAAATCATAATCGGATTTTAATCCCCAGGTAACTGCAACCAGGCTGAGTGCCCACAGAAATGTCCAGATTACAAAATGGATCTGGTTACGCTGATCCTGCTTGCTTCCAGAACCACATAATATCTTTTGCCAAAGTGTTTTCTGCTCTGCTTTATTCATATCCATATCATCCATTGTGTCAATCTTCATTGTCTTATTGTAAAGGTTACTTGTCATGCAAAGAGTGTATAGCTTGCTTTTCTTTATGTCAAGCATACTTGTCATTATTTTTTTGAGGTGACTTAGAATGTAACTTTTCTGCGGGAACTCTTAAGCTGACCGTGTCGGGTTTTTTTATCAAGGCGTTTGAGCTTAGATGCACGACTGGGTTTGGTCGGTTTTCTACGTTTACGGGTTACGGTTACGCTGTGGACTAAATCCACCAACCGAGCAAGTGCTGCTGCCCGGTTTTTTTCCTGAGTCCTGTACTGAGCGGCTTTGATAACAACAATACCCTCACGGGTGATTCGTTTGTCATTTAACAGCAACAATCTTGTTTTATACAACTCAGGCAAACTAGACGCGCTAATATCAAAACGTAAATGAATCGCTGTTGATACTTTGTTCACGTTCTGACCACCCGGCCCACCAGCACGAATTGCGCTGAGTTCAATTTCGTTCTCTGGTATTTCCAGTTGGGGTGATATTTTTAGTTCTTTCATGCCACTTCTACTGATTGCTGGATAAGCATATTTTCAATACTGCTTAGATCAATTATGCCCGCTCGTGTGCAAGTAAGCCCTGAATGATCATCAACTGAGCGCTGATGTAGGTCGACATCACCAGAAAACGTTCAGCAGGAAGGTCAAAGGCAAATTTATTCAGTGCTATCAAACTATCTGAAATCACGAATAGTAAAGCGCCTGTAGCAACCAACATAAAACTAATTTCAGATGTTGCTCCCCTGCGCTTGTGCGCAACAACGCCCATACTGAGTAATATCACTGCATAGGCCAGTACATAAACCAGCAGATCACCCAGTCCGGGATAGAGTACCCACATCAGCACAATACCGAAAAACGCAAATTTAATCACATCGAAAAGCGTTAGTTTGCCGCGGGCCGCGCCTGTTTGATAGTAAGCGCTAATGTAGAAAAGATGAGCTACAAGGAATGATGCTAAACCAGCAATAAACAGTCCATCCTGCATCAGTAATACATCACCACCCCAGGAAAATACTAAGGCTAACATTACCAAAAAACGCCAATTTGAATAGCCCTGCGAAGCTGAAATAAAGTACAACAACAAGGTGATCATCAACAATGGTTTGGCTAGCATATACACCAAATCAATAGTAAATAAAATTGAGAGCAACACAGCAAGAGCTGAAATCACAAACAATGTTAACCAGGTAGATTTGAATTTTTTCACTTGAAAACCCAAAATTTTGCTAATGAGAAAGTTATAACAATCAATAATACTGTATTACGTTACTCACTTTCTGTTTTCTCAGTAAAAAAGCAAAACAAATCTGGATAGTATTTTTGGTAAAGCAAATATCCAGCCTCTTAAAATTCAGGCAGAGTCTGGAATCGCGACTTTAATAATTAGTTCTTCTGGGTAATTGTGACTTCCCCATGCGATTGCATGGGGAAGTAGTTTGACAATCAGATAAAAACTGATTTCAGATCACTGAAAGGTATCAGCCGATTGAACTATTTTGACTTTCTTAATATTTAAAGGATAGACCGCTACTTCTTCATCCTCGGCCAGGACATCAGCCGGTAATCCAGATTTAACCAGATTGGAATAACTCATTGGTGACGCTGTGTTATTAATCAAGCTATCGGCCAGTGGCTGTGCTTCACTGGCATCTGTGACTATAGTCACAAACAAGTTATCGGTTTGCCAATGTTTACGCAATGCCTTATTTACCTGCTCTAAAGTGGTGTTCTTTAACAGTTGGTCTAATTCGGCAAGGTAATCACTACGACCGTAAAACTGCGAGTCCATCAACCAACCTAATTGCTGTGCTGGGCTCTGGGCGTAGAGTTTTGAATAGCTGCGTAAGAATGTTCTAGTTGCTTCAAAGTCCTCTGCAGACATCCCTTTTTTAATCAACAGATCAAATTCCCTCAGGGCTAAACGTAGCGCAAAATGCGCATGTCCTACGCTGATGTCTCCTAATTCTGGATATTGTGCTTTAAGTTGAGAGGCTATTTGAACTGGGCGAATCCAGATAGACCAATAGTTAGACGAACGCGGAACACCTGATGGTGGTAGCTGATTCCGACCACCCGCGTTGTACCATTCAATATAGGAATAATCACCATAATTCATTGACCGGGTTTGTCTGATTTTTTGGTACAGGCGTGAATAGGACTTCCTATGCTCACCCATCCATGAGTTAGCAATCATCAAAGCAGCAAACTCATCATTAGCACGAGTTATTGCCAAGGGTGCACCAGTAAAAATGGCCGAGCCAAAAGCGCCATCCTTGCTAATAATTTCCACTTCAATGCCATCTGCAGTTTTTGCAGTCGATGGTTTAACGGCTGTATATTTGGTATCAGCTAGCTTCCACATATCATCTTTGAAACGGCTCAACAGTTCATCACTGTAATTGCCAGCAATACCGATACTGACATTATGCCGAGTAAAGGCTTTCTTGTAGTGAGCCTTTATATCATCCAGGCTGATATTCTTGACTGATGCGGATGTCCCTTGCAGCAAGCTTTGCATATTGCCACCACGGAATAATTGATCTTCGAGAGCATACTTGCTGTAGTCCTCATCTGAGGATGCACGCACAACCTGATCAACGTAGTTTTGCTGAGCTTTCATTAAACGGCTAAAGTCTTCTTCACTAAAGTTCGGTGCCAGCATTGCATTTTTGAGTAAAGGGTAAAAATCTTCAACGAAATCAACTGGCACCTGAAAAGTGAAAGTAGCGATTTGTTTATCACCGCTTGCACCATATTGCGCTGCCCATGGCTTCATGATGTCTTGAATTTCAGCATAGCTCACTCCACCAGCACCACCAGCGCTCATCAAAGCAGCAGTTGCATAAGTGAGGCCTTTTTTATCAGCGGGGTCAGCAATTGAACCATTTTCAAAACGTACTTTAAATACAACTTTGTTAGCATTGCTCTGCTTGAGTTCAACCACATCGATGGCAAACGTCTGGGTAGCAAACATC
>CAXMRK010000195.1:0-2619 GCA_964195815.1 uncultured Acidimicrobiia bacterium
TTCGAGAAATCATAATTCAGCAGCGACCATTAATTATTTAAGCGCGCCTGTAATGCATGTCGGATAATATCTTCAACCGGCATACCTTCTTTTGCTACTCGTCTTACCATAGTACCAACATCAGCAGGTTTATAACCTAAAGATATTAATGCCTGTATTGCCTCTGCCTGGGGATTTGCAGCTGAAACTGCTCCAGCATCACTACCCGAGGGTGTCGACATTGCTATTCCATCGAGCTTATCACGGAGTTCAATAATTAACCGTTCTGCTGTTTTCTTGCCAATACCAGGGAGTCGGGTCAAGGCTGCGGCATCACCTTCAGAGACCAGTACTGAAAGTTCATGAGTGGAAATACCTGAAAGAATATTGAGCGCAATCTTGGCTCCGATTCCGGATATTTTGAGCAGTTGTCGAAATAACACCCGCTCACTTTCATCGGAGAAGCCAAACAAAGTATGCGCATCGTCTTTAATCTGCAGATGAGTCACCAGCATCACTTTCTCACCACAGGCAGGCAGTTTATAAAAAACTGACATGGGTGCTTCAATTTCGTAACCGATACCGTTCACATCCAGCAGTATTAAAGGTGGAGTTTTTGAAATTAGAATTCCACTGATTCGACCAATCATCGCCGCCTTCTCCCAACCTTACGTAAATTAATGCCTGCGCCCTGTTTACCAATTGCCGTTGCTAAGCGCTGTTGACCAGATGATGAGTGATTATGGCAAAGCGCTATTGCCAGTGCATCCGCAGCATCTTCGGGTATTTTTTCACTGATACCGAGGATCAGCCCAACCATATGCGCAACTTGGGATTTTTCTGCGCTGCCCTTTCCTACCAGAGCTTGTTTTATCTCTCTAGGGGCATACTCACCAACGGGTAGATCTACATTAACAGCCGCACAGATTGCTGCTCCACGGGCCTGGCCCAGCTTCAGTGCAGAACCGGCATTTTTACTGACAAAAACAGTTTCAATCGCAAATTCATCCGGCTGAAATTCGCTTATCAACTCAGTGATAGACTGAAAGATAATCTTTAAACGCGATGGGAAATCCCCACTGCCCGCATTGATGGTACCAAAACTGATGACCTGGGTTTTTTGTCCCTTACATTGAATAATCCCATAACCGGTTTTTCGTGAGCCAGGATCAATACCAAGGATGCGCATTTATAAAATTACTCGTAAGCTTCCTGAGGAATATCGGCATTGGAATACACTTCTTGTGTATCATCCAGGTCTTCCAGTGCATCCATAAAATTAATCACTTTCTTACCCGCATCTACATCCAGTTCTACTTCAACAGATGCGCGCATAATGAGTTCAGCGTTCACAGCTTCCTGGCCAGCCTGTTTCATCGCCTCGACCACATTAGTAAATTCAGTGGGACTAGTAATTACTTCAATTGAGCCATCATCAGCAGTGATAACATCATCTGCACTGGCATCAAGTGCGGCTTCCATAATACTGTCTTCATCCGCACCCGGCGCATAGTTGAGAACCCCTATTTTGGTAAACAGATAAGCAACTGAGCCGTCGGTACCCAAATTACCGCCATATTTAGTAAACGCATGGCGTACTTCTGCCACTGTACGATTACGGTTATCGGTCAGACACTCAACCAGTACTGCAACCCCACCAGGGGCATAACCTTCGTAAATCAGATCCTCATAAACCACACCCTCGAGAGTGCCAGTAGCTTTCTGAATTGCACGCTCAACGGTATCTTTAGGCATGTTTGCAGCAAAAGCTTTGTCGATGGCCAGACGCAACCTTGGATTCGCGTCGGGGTCTCCACCAGCTTCTCTAGCCGCCACATTTATTTCACGAATACAGCGGGTAAACACCTTTCCACGCTTTTGATCCTGAGCTTTTTTACGGTGCTGAATATTCGCCCACTTACTATGACCTGCCATGCAGTTTATTCCTGTTTGTTAGTGAAGGAGTTATCGCTGAACTCCCTAAAAATACAATTTATTTTAGCACAGGCACAATTTTACCGGCATCCGTGCTTACGGATTAGAACTATCAGTTTTTATGTATTGATAGCTGAATCCAGGTGATTTACTCAATCACTTTTCTCTGTAAAAAAATGTGAATCGCTTTGTTTGTTGACTGCGACCTATTCCGTTGCTGCTTTTGATTTTGCTACCACTGCAATGTGTAATTCATCTAAGGCGGGCTGCTCGACAGCAGATGGAGCTGCAGTTAGCAAACATTGCGCAGAAGTAGTCTTTGGATAAGCAATTACATCACGAATGGAGCCTTCGCCGGTCATCAGAGCAACCATACGATCAATACCAAATGCGATACCACCATGTGGAGGACATCCATATTTTAATGCTTCAAGCAGAAATCCAAATTTATCCTTAGCTTCCTGCTCTCCAATACCGAGTAGTTCAAACACGGCTTGTTGCATTTCAGGGTTATGGATACGAATTGAACCACCACCAATTTCAGCGCCATTCAATACCATATCGTAACCTGTGGAAATTGCACTTCCAGCCTCATTTTTGAGCGCTTCAATGGTTTCAGCTCGAGCTGCAGTAAACGGATGATGCATAGCAAAATAACGACCCGCATCCTGATCCCATTCAAACATTGGGAAATCTGTTACCCAT
>CAXMRK010000196.1:0-2919 GCA_964195815.1 uncultured Acidimicrobiia bacterium
GAAGTAATTTGTTCCGTAATTGCCAGCAAGGATGTCATTTCCTCCTTGCCCTCCAACTCCGCGCCAACATTGACCGCGATAACAATGTCTCCGCATAATTCACGAGCTACACTGACAGGCACATTATTTGCAATGCCTCCATCTACCAGGAGTTTGTTATCAATTTCTACTGGATCCAGAATTCCAGGAACAGCCATACTAGCCCGCATCGCTTCTGAAATACTACCACTGCCGATGACATATTCTTTACCTGTTGCCAGATCAGTTGCAACCGCTCTAAAGGGTCGTGGAAATTCATCAAAATTTCGAACAACCAGAGTTTCAAGGTTTATCCGGGATAAAACTTGCTTTAAATTTTGTCCACTTAAAACCCCCAATGGCAAACCCAATTCTGTACCACTTACACCCAGCTTGCCGGAATGAGCAATTTTTAATTCTCTTTCTTTTACACGAATCGGCTTATTGTCTCTGGAGGTGCCATCAGTTGAGGCAAAACTCCAATCCATATCGTTGAGAATCTGCTCAATTTCATCGGGGGTCTTACCTGAAGCATACAAGCCGCCAATAACCGAACCCATCGAAGTGCCAACCACACAATCAACCTGAATATTGTGTTCTTCCAGGGCCCTGAGTACACCAATATGTGAGTACCCACGGGCACCGCCCCCTCCCAAAGCCAAACCAATCTTCGGACGACCCTTGCTGCTTACAGAGCTTTCTAGTGATTCTGAATTTTCAGCTACAGCAACACTGACCAACAGCATAATACCGCTCAAAAATAGCGGTATGCCACTGTAGTTATGATGTTTTCTTCCCTGGTTCATTAAATTACACCTATAAACAGCACACACTCTGTCAGTTTATCTTATTAGCCCAGCAAGCATAGTGTTTGACCACAAAAATGGCTGCAATTAAGCGCTAGCAATCATTACACCAGCACGAATTATGACCCAGCTGTAATTTCTTACTGCCACAAGAATGTAGCTCAAAAGTGGTTATCTAACAGCTTTTTTAACTTATACTAGAAGGATTAGGAAGAGATTTATGCTCACCTACAAAAACAAATAAATTGCTCAGACAACGCACAGGAAAACAACATGGGTGTTTTTGATTTTATTAGTAATGCAGGCGCTAAACTGTTTGGCAAGGATACTGATATTAACGCACCAGTAAAAAGTCTAAGCGATCATATTCGCGATAATGATCTGGACCCGTCAACGCTTGACTTCGCGTTCACTACTCAAGGCGTTACAGTCCGTGGAACACAACCAAGCCAGCAAGCTAAAGAAAAAGTTGTGTTGATTGTGGGCAATGTAAAAGGTATTGCCAGTATCGATGATCAAATCGTCGTTGCAGCTTACGGTAATGAGCCAGAAACCAGCCAAACCGGCAGCATTGAATTAACCATTGATGCAGAAAGCCCAAGCGACTGGAATTCTCGGACATATACGGTTGTTTCTGGGGATACCCTGTCAGCTATTGCCAAGACTATGTATGGCAACGCCAACAAGTACCACGAAATTTTTGCAGCGAATAAACCAATGCTCGAGCACCCAGATAAGATCTATCCGGGTCAGGTTCTTCGCATTCCAAATCTGGAGGACTAACCCTCAACACATTGGTCCCGGCAGTTTTCTGCCGGAACTCAATCAGCCTAAAGGAAGGCTACCATGCTTTGTTATATTTACCGTACAGAAAAAAAACCTGATACTTATCTCTATTTAACCAAACCTTGGGAAGAAGCAGAGATACCAGAGGACTTAAGTAGCTTATTTTCTCCTGCCATCCTGGCTATGGAACTCGAGCTTGATCCGAGTCGCACTCTGGTTAGAGAAGATATTTCTCAAGTACTAGACAATCTTCAAAATCAAGGCTATCACCTGCAGTTAGCGCCAACTCGGGAAGAATTAGCCCAATGAATTTAAAAGGCTTTGTGCCAGGCCTGCTGGTGACAGGAGGTCTTACCGCGACCGCTTTCGGCCTGACCCAGATTCCCGCAATCAAAAGCTTAGGCTTCAGCCCTCTGGTTATTTCTATTGTATTGGGGATGCTCTACGGCAATACATTTTATACACAACACCAAAGCAGCCTTGAGCCTGGGCTTAAATTTTCTCAAGCCAAGCTCCTCAGGCTCGGGGTCGCAATGTACGGTCTGAATATCAGTTTCGATGCGATTGCTGAGTTGGGCATGGCTATTGTCTGGCTTGATATTGCGGTAATTATTATGGTGATGCTGGTGGGCATGTTTATTGGCCGCAAAGTGCTTGGCCTGGACCGCGGCATGGCAGCCCTGGTATCTATTGGCGCGGCTGTGTGTGGTGCTGCTGCTGTGCTTGCCGCCGCTCCGGTGACAAAAGCGAATAGCCAGCAGGTTGCGATGGCGGTTGCCACTGTGGTTTTATTCGGCACAGCTGCGATGTTTATATATCCAATAATTTATCCCATGCTGCCGCTCTCTGGGGATGCTGCCTACGGTATATATGCAGGATCTACGATTCATGAAGTTGCCCAGGTTGTTGCTGCGGGTGTTGCCGTCAGCACACAAGCTGCTGATACAGGCGTAATTGTAAAGTTAGTTAGAGTAATGTTACTGGCTCCACTTCTGATTATTATGGGGATTTGGTTGCGTGAAGCAAGACACGAGAAACAGGCGCTATATATACCCTGGTTTGTGATTGCCTTTATTGTTGTTACAGCACTAAACAGCTGGGTTGATATCCCGACAGATATACATCAAATACTGGTGATTGCCGATTTGGTATTTTTATCAATGGCGATGGCCGCCTTGGGAGTGGATACAAACTTTCATAGACTCAAGGATCTGGGTGCAAAACCTTTAATTCTGGCGTTTAGCTTATTTGTTTTATTAATGGGAGCCGGTTTGTTGTTAAATCTGTTGATGGTCCCAGGATCCGCTAT
>CAXMRK010000197.1:0-2749 GCA_964195815.1 uncultured Acidimicrobiia bacterium
TCATCCTTTTTTAAACACAGGCTTGCCTTCTCTGGCGAGAAATCTGCATTGGCATAACCCGCAGCACAAATGAAACGCCCCCAGTTAGGGTCGGCTCCATAAAATGCTGTTTTGCATAGCGGCGAGGTGCCGATGGCACGCGCGATCTTTTCTGCATCGTCCTGACTATTTGCGCCACTTATGTGTACCGTGACCAGCTTGGTAGCCCCCTCCCCGTCTTTCACGATAGCCTTAGCCAGCTGGGAGCAGAGCTGAAATAAAGTCTCATAAAAATCGCTCTTTGCATCAACTTCTACTCCTGAAGCACCATTGGCCAATAATAAAACCGAGTCATTGGTACTCATATCACCATCTATCACGATCCGGTTAAAAGTCTGGTTCCAGATTTCCGGCACTTTTACCAGCAAGTCTTCTGAAAGGATCGCATCTGTGCAGATCACGGATAGCATGGTTGCCATATTCGGTGAGATCATGCCAGAGCCTTTGGCGATCCCGGTCATGGTGTACCCTGCCGGGCTTTTAATACTGACAATTTTAGGCCGTGTATCCGTAGTCATGATCGCCTTGGCAACATCCAGCCAGTTTTGAGAAGATAGCTGTCCTGTAGCTTTTTTAATACCAGTTAAAACAATATCAATTGGCATCGGCACACCGATGACTCCGGTGGATAACACCAATACCTCGTCAGCATTCCCTGCAAATATCTGGCTGGTGGCCTCCGCCATTTGGTGGGTATGCTGCATGCCCTTTGTCCCTGTGCAGGCGTTGGCATTTCCAGCATTAATGATCACTGCGCGCACAGCTTTACCGCTCTGAACAATTTCCTGGTCATAGATAACGGGTGCAGCTTTGACCCTGTTGGTGGTAAAGGCCCCAGTTACCTGGCATGGGCTTTCGCTAAAGATAACTGCCAGATCATTTTGAGCGTTGGTTTTTAAGCCGCAGTGAATAGCTGCAACCTGGAACCCTTTCGGTGAGTGAATTGTGTGTTCCATCAGGTGAGTACCTTTTCTTCGATCTTATATAGTAAAGCGACTTCGTCACATTGGTTGATAAAGGGGCAAGGCTGGCAATCTAGTTGAACCTTGGCTGTGAAATTTTGGATTTCATTTTTCTGAAAACCAAGCTGCTCAAATAAACCTGAGGCACGGGTCAGCGCAATCACATCTTGTGAACCACGTTCTATTGCCAGAGCAAGTGCTGTTTCGATCAATTTTTTCGCCAATCCGTTTTTTCGGTAGGTTTCAGCCACAGCCAACGATCGAATTTCACATAGTGTCTGGTTAAAGAATACTAACGAAACACAGCCAATGATCTCATCGTTAATGAAAGCAACTCGCCAGTCTTGAATGCCCGCCTGCATGTTTTCCTTGTTACGCGGAAGCATACGCCCTGCCTTAACTTCATCATCAAAAAGCGATAAGATGTATGGGATGTCATCGAGTTGTGCCGGACGAATACAATAGTTGGAGATCGTTTTTGTGTGTTTCATACAGCATCATCCATAAGTAGCTTTTGAAATGCCTGAATAAATTGATCAATTTCAGTTTTGGTAATGGTTAGCGGTGGTAATAACCGGATAATCTTTGGACCAGCAGTGAGTAATAAGACCCCATATTGATGTGCCTTTTTATAGAAAGGTGCAGCCTCAACATTTAGCTCAACCCCCACCATTAACCCTAATGATCGAATATTTACAACCTGTGTCAAATTCAGAGCATTCAACTGATTGCATAAATAAGTACTCATCAATTGCACGTGGTCTAATAGGTTTGTCTCCTGGGTGCGTTTCAAAACCACGAGGGCGGCACTGGCTGCCACCGGTCCACCACCAAATGTGCTGCCATGGTCTCCGGCTTCTATTGTTCCTGCTACCTCATTGGTCAATAGCGTAGCACCAATGGGCAGGCCGCCGCCCAATGCTTTTGCCAGGGTCATCATATCGGGTTGAAAATTGTAATGCTGATAGGCCCACAGCTTGGCTGTGCGCCCAAAACCAGTTTGAATTTCATCCACAATGAGCAGAGCCTTGTGTTCAGTGCATAATACTCTCAGGGTATGTAAAAATTCCTGTGTGGCAAGGTTAACCCCGCCTTCTCCCTGCACCACTTCAACCACCACTGCACAGGTACTGGCATCAATTGCCTGTTGTGCTGCCGCACTATCGTTAAAAGGAATAATCTCTACATCGGTCAATAGTGGTCTGAAAGGGGCTTGATATTTTTCGCGTGCAGTGATTGATAATGCGCCAAATGTGCGCCCGTGAAAGCCCTGAGAAAAGGCAACCAGCTTGGTTTTTCCTTCTCCAACTATTGTCCTTGCATACTTGCGTGCAAATTTCAAGCTGGCCTCGATCGCTTCTGCCCCGGAATTAGAAAAGAAAACCTTGTCTGCAAAACTTTGCTGGCAAAGCTTTTCTGCCAGTTCTGCATGTGGAGCAGAGTGGTAGAGATTGCTTACATGGCTTAGTGTTTGGGCCTGCTGCTGGATAGCTGATACCAACTCTTCATCACTATGCCCCAATGCTGTTACGGCTATGCCTGACCCAAAGTCAAGATATTGGTTTCCTTCGCTATCAAAAAGAAAGGAACCTTTGCCCCGGGTAAGTACGAAAGGCAGCCGCGGATAGGTCTGTAAAACATAATTACTCTCTTTCTGAATGATTTCTTGGGCGTTAATTTTTTGAGCCATTGTTATTCCTTTGGGTAATGATGGTGGTGCCGGTATGATTATTAAACCCGGCTAGATC
>CAXMRK010000198.1:0-4680 GCA_964195815.1 uncultured Acidimicrobiia bacterium
GACCCGGTTCAGCCCACAACTCATATTTTGAATGCTGATTTTTAAATTGGTTCAGTAACTGCTGTAGTCGATTAAAATCCAG
Organism: uncultured Acidimicrobiia bacterium; assembly: GCA_964195815.1. GTDB lineage: Bacteria > Pseudomonadota > Gammaproteobacteria > Xanthomonadales > SZUA-36 > SZUA-51. The sequence continues at coordinate 83 of CAXMRK010000198.1, forward strand.
GCTGGTTTGACCAGGATGCTCTGCAACCCCAAAACCACCACCCAGATTGAGAACTTGAACAGCCGGAAAAGTCCTGGCCTGCTGGACTAGATAATCAGCCGCTCTCAGCCATGCCTGTGGGTCATGAATTCCGCTGCCGACATGCGAGTGCAGCGCAAAAACATTGACAGCATTTTGGTCACACAAAGACCGTAACAACTCCATTTCTGTTTTAGCAATACCAAACTTTGATTGCCGGCCTGTTGTCTGTACATGCTTATGATGCCCGGCTGGAACTGACTCTGGATCCAGACGAACGGCAAGATCACGCCCTCTAAACACTTCCGGATGTGCCTGCAAACAATAAATATTATCCAGAGTTACCATGCAACCCATTGCATAAGCCTGTGCATATTCTTCAATAGCCGCAAAATTGGGGGTAAAGAGAATACGTGCAGGATCAAGCTCCGGCACAGCTTGCCGCAATAATACGATTTCACTCAATGAGACACAATCAAATCCAATCCCCTCTGCTGCCAATAAGACTAGTACCTGGGGACAGTTATTTGCCTTCATCGCAAAAAACAGGCGATCAAATGCTACAACTTTGCGCAATTGAGCGACTGCTCTTTTAATCTCTGGCAAGGCATACACATATGCGCTGCTCTGGTCATCAACTAGAACCTCTAGCAATTGCTGGTGGTATTGCTGCCACCACTGATCATGGGCCACATCAGGTAGGCCAGTTGTTGCGCTGGCCTGAAGCTCTATCCAGGTTGGACCAAATACATCATCCTTGTTAACGCCCGAGAAAAAACTACTGTGCAATAGTTCGACCAGCTGATCAGCCTCATCCTCACCTGTCACTATGGATAAATTCAAATCACTGGCAGATTGCGAGAGCAAATAAATCTGCTTGTCCTCAAACAAACTGAAAGCCGGACCCAGGCGATGCAATATTGATCGAATTCGACTACCGACCAATGTGACTGTGGCAACTGGTCCAATTCGACTAGGCTCACAGTACTGTGCCAACTCGCTGAGTAGATCATTAATAAGCTGATCAGTGAGCACATTGCTGCCACTATCCAGAGAAACAGTGACATTGCTTTCTGAGGTGCTGACCAGATCAATGGATATTGCCATTTTTTTAAAACAAGTAAATACATCTGCCAAAAATCCTGCCCGCTGCCACATATCAATACTATCCATTGATATCAGCCAGATGCCCTGTTTGCTGGAAACACCCTTAATACATGCGTTTGTCTCAGTATCGGCAGAAATTACTGTACCAGCCACATCGGGGTGCGCAGTCCAGCGAATATGCAATGGAATCCCAGCCCTTTCGACTGGACCCAAACATGCTGGGTGTAACACCTTTGCTCCGGTTGTAGCCAATTCCTGCGCTTCCGCATAATTCAGTTGCAATATCAAGTACGCAGAATCCACCTGCCTGGGATTTGCAGTAAACATCCCGGGAACATCGGTCCAAATTTCTAAACGGGACGCCCCAAGTGCAACGGCGAAAAGAGCAGCTGATGTATCCGACCCGCCACGGCCGAGCAATACTGTGTTTGCATTTTCATCAGCAGCAATGAATCCCTGAGTAATCCAAACAGCAGCCGTAGACTTATTGAGTTGATCTTGAAGTTGCAGGTTTTCAGAGGAGCGTACCGAGGCAGACAGGTAATGCTGATCATGCCTTTGCATTTCAATATCTGTACTTTTGAGATAATCACGGGCATCTAAAAATTGAGATTTAATTGTGCAACTTTGCAACCAGGCATTACCAATTACCGTCGACAGCAATTCTCCATAAGCCATAACCTTTGCCTTGGTTGCTGCATCCGCAGCATGCTTCAAACTGATTTCATTAGCGATCAACTGCAGCCCTTGCAACTGCTCTGAGATAATTGTCTTTGGCAATTTCAACTCAGCCAATAATAGGTAATGTTTTTCCTGAATATTTTTTAGTGTATTTTGTTCGTTACCATTGACAGCTTCTATCAGCAATGATTGCAATAAATTTGAAATACCGCTGAGTGCTGAACATACAATAAATGGACTATACCCCTGCACCAGATAATCCCGGCAAAGAATCACAATAGTATCCCACTGCTGCTTACTAGAAACACTAGTACCACCGAATTTCAGCACAATATACGTATTATTTTTCATTATTTTTTATTTACCAACTTAATCAGTTTTCAAATTCAAAGATCCCAGGACTTAGTCTATAAGCTGGGATTTATATTTCAAGTAATACCGAAATAATTATCTGTAATTATTTTTCAAGAATTGATAATTTTCATATCTAGCATTATCAATATGTTATTAGATAGAAACAAGACTTTTATTAAACTAATTGATGTAACTTAATTCGCTTCATCGCATCGCTAGTTGACGGCTCCTAAAGACAGGCGTAGATTAAACCTATCGCCGAGGTACAGCCCTCACCAGAAACCCGAAAGGGCAGACGGGGATAGCAGAAAACTCAGGCGAAGTGGTTCGGTGATACGAACCATATCGGTCCAGGCAGTTAGTGGATGGGAGCGTGTCAAAGCGCAAACGAAAGCAAAGCTGCAGTATCATTGGAACGGTAGCGAAAGGGAAATGCAAGCCCTGGAGATAGACGCCAGTGAGACTGACGAAGGAAGCGAAGGTTTATACCGGAGCGGAATGAAACAGCCTCCCAAGGTGAGAGACCAAAATCTTGACGTCGATAAATAAACTGGAGCGAGGAGCTCTGGAGCCGGAGGTAGAGGCTATTAAGCAGAAGACCTCTGACGGAGTGAACCAAAAGTTACTGCGAAGACATCCTGCAGGGTGTTGGTAACCAGAGAATCACACTTCTAAGAAAAGGAGACCTCGGTCTCCTTTTCGCTTTTTTGCGTTTTAATAACCCCCAAATTCTTTTCAAAACTCAGCGTCATGCCGGGCCTAGCTCACTGCGCGCACCCATGCGCTCACCTGACATTCATGCATCCATGCACATCAACCGGGATCTTAGGATGGATAGTACGCTAGCGTGACGAGGTCCCGGCTCGTGGGCCGGGATGAGGTTGCTGATTTGATTGTTCTGGGGATATAGTCAGGTTACACATTAAAACGGAAATGCATTACATCACCTTCCTGGACGATGTATTCTTTACCTTCTAAGCGAAACTTCCCAGCCTCTTTAGCTCCCTGCTCACCACCATACTGAATAAAATCATCATAGGCTGTGACTTCGGCACGAATAAAGCCTTTTTCAAAATCAGTATGAATTACAGCTGCTGCCTTGGGAGCAGTTGAGCCAGATTTTACGGTCCAGGCGCGGACTTCCTTGACCCCTGCTGTGAAATAGGTCTGTAATCCAAGCAGTGAATAACCATGCCGAATAACCCGGTCAAGACCCGGTTCTTTCAAACCCATCTCAGCTAGAAATTCATCCCGATCAGCATCTTCCAGCTCAGCTATTTCAGCTTCAATGGCAGCACAGATCGCAACTATCTCTGCCCCAACTTCAGTTGCATGTTGGCGAACTTGCTCAAGCATTGGGTTATTTTCAAAGCCATCTTCAGATACATTGGCAATAAACAGAACCGGTTTGTCTGTTATTAAATTCAGTTCGCGGAGAACTTTCTTCTCATCCGCATCTAAGACCATACTCCGTGCAGATTTGCCTTCACCAAGGAATTCTGCAACCTTTTCCAGAAATTCTTTCTTTGTAGTAACCGATTTATCACCAGAACGCGCTTGCTTTTGAATCCGTAGCGCGGCCCGCTCAACTGATTCCAGATCAGCCAGTATCAGCTCAGTATCAATGGTTTCAATATCAGACAAGGGGTCCACCTTACCATCAACATGGACAACATCATCGTCCTCAAAACAACGGACGATATGGGCAATCGCATCAGTCTCACGAATATTTGCCAAAAACTTATTCCCCAGGCCTTCACCTTTGGAAGCGCCAGCCACCAACCCAGCTATATCAACGAACTCCATTGTGGTTTTCAGAACTCGTTTTGGATTGACAATTTTTGCCAACTCATCCAGCCTTGAATCCGGCATTGGCACGATACCAATATTGGGATCAATCGTACAGAATGGATAATTCTCAGCTGCAATACCTGACTGGGTCATTGCATTGAACAAGGTGGATTTACCAACATTTGGCAACCCTACGATTCCACATTTAAATCCCATATTTAAATTCCGATTTAATAGCCCGCATATTGCACCAGTATCCCTGAATATGGCGCCGGGCAGATGCCACTGGGTGCCGGGCTGGACTGAAGACCATAGCATAGCTATGGCCTGAGGGAAGACCAATCACAGTGGTAGCTGAACAAGCCAGGGCCGGGATAGGTATCGAGCCGGGCACAAAGTGTACCCTAGAGTTTATTTGAAATAATGGCATATAGTGTAGCGTCCTATACTGTATAGTTATTAAGAGCCACACAAAAGACTCAAGTCAAGGCGCAGTCTGTAGTTAATGGCAGCGTCCTTAACAAAGGCTGTAACGCAGAACTGAGTCTTTTGTGTGGCTCCCTGCGGGCGAGACGAGAAGACATCATCTGCTACGTTCCGCCTTTTGGAAAGGACCAGCCATTCCCTGCAAGACGCGCCTTGCAGCT
>CAXMRK010000199.1:0-4313 GCA_964195815.1 uncultured Acidimicrobiia bacterium
ACTTGCAGTATTTGAATAGTCTGAAGCTCCAACTGAATTTGTAGCTCTTACCTGATAGAAATAAGTAGTTTCCGCAGCTAAATTAGTATCTGAATAACTTACAGATTCAGCAGAAACATTAGCTAGTGGAGTAAATGCTACACCATCTAGAGAGCGTTCAATCTCAAAGCCAAACTCATTATCAGAATTATCTGCCCATGCGAGATTAATTTGACTACTGGAAGCAGCTATCGCTGTAAGATTAGTCGGCGCAAGCGGTACTGTACCGCCACCGTTATTATCAATTTGATAATAGGGTGAAAATGTAGTGCCCGCTGGGTATGTTGGTGCGGCAACGCCACCAAGAACATCCATCCAACCCATTGCACCCTGATCTTCATGCTCCAAAATATGGCAATGCATGATGGTGCGGCCTTCATACACAGTCGGATTGCTTTCACTTAAATCGAGACGAATTCTACAATTACCAGATACCACATCATAATATTCACCATCTTCATAGTCACCACATGCGCTGTCCATTTGAACATGGTAAATATGCAGATGGAACGGATGCTGTCTGGCACCTTTTAATGTCCAGTTCTCAACACCAATACCCCCGTATGAGCGGGTAAATGTAGGTACATCTGCATCAAATTTAGAACCATTGATAGTCCGTGCACCCATATTAATAGATTGTGTGTTTTGGACTTCTTCACCGCGTAAATCACGCAGGTAGTCTGGACGCGCAGAGTCCCAGGTAGAAACACCATCTATATTGAAAGGATGAGCTATTGCGGTGTCTGCATCACCAGTCACGATTACATTGGCAACCACTTCATTACTTACTCTAATGTCAGAGTTTCCACTACAGCGCACGGCAAAATCGCCACGTGAGGCTCCAGTCAGCGTAATATCATTTGTAGTTAGTATTTTTGGAACTGAGGTTCTCCATACGCCGTCACGAGCCATTAATGCTACTTCACACTGGGGACCAAAAGACAGAGTCTTATCTTTTGCATCACGGTCAGCCAGCAGTATCCGCCAATGCTGCCATGTATCAGGCGGCATATTTAAGTCCCCAACGACTCGACCATTCACAGTCCAGGTCGGAGCTAAGCTGCCGCTAATCAAAGAATCGCCACCGGTGCCAGCGACACCTGGATCCAGATAGCCAATGACTAACTGCCGTTCTTCCATTGCAGCAACATTAGCTGGTTTAGGGTCAGCACCGTCATCAATAATCATTAAGCCAAATGCACCAGCAGATACCTGCAGGAATGTTGAGCCATGATGATGCGCGTGATACCAGAAGGTGCCACCCATATGCTCATTTAGAATATCGTAAACAAAATCGCCACCGAAACCGCCTTCAAAGCTACGGGTTACATCATCTCCTGGTGTTTCACCGGAAATATGTAGTCCGTGCGTATGGACGTTGCTGATATTGGGGTCCTTGAACACATTATGAGCTGCTTCAGGAGCTTCATATGGAAGTCTATTCTCGAACCGTAAGACATACTTATTACCGGGAACCATGGATATGGTTGGCCCAGGAATACCTTCTGCCCCACCTGGCTGTTTATAAATACGTGTGGTGATAATATCTGTACCCACACATAAAGTTGCCTCAGCAATTTCTAAAGTACCGGTGTAATATGCCTCAGTACTACCGTTGGCTGGCACAAAATCCCAGACAAAAGCCTCAGGATCAGTGATCACACTTGGACTGGTACAGGCCTGTGCAAAAGCGCTATTGTTTGCAACCAAAAGTAATAACAGAATTGTTATTAACGAACTTACTCTCCTCATTTTTATTCCCCGTGCTTTTTTTTAAATCCATTAATAAGTTGTCTGGCTCGTCCATGAACCAGAGTAGATAAGCAAAGATTATTGAGTAATTATAGGAGATTTTTTAGGATATTGTTAGCCACTACGATGGCATTAACTTCTAGTCATAAAACTTATAGCCATAAAAAACTTATAGTCATAAACTAGATTTCAACAACATTTCCTGACGACCATCCGCTAATAAAGTACCTCGGTCGATCGAAAAAATACTCATGTGCTGAATTAATTTTGCTTGTGGCAAGGGATGACAGGGCAAGCGATTTAATCGACGCTGAGTAACCCCGAATGAATCAGCATCCTGGATGCTGTATTCAAGATCCGCAAGCATGATTTCTGAATTTCGCGAACCAAAACCATGGGCTCTGGTACCTCTATGCAAGTGAGGTTTAAGCACCATACACAATGCTTTGATTTGCGCTGGATCTAAATAATTAAAGATATCCCAGAACAAACAGATATCAATGGCGGATTGCCTATTTAAGCCGAGCAATTGTTTAAATGCCAATTGCAGCTCTGTTGGGCTCATTTCAGTTACTGGCTGTTTTAACAGATCAGCACTGTAAAGGTCGACGATATGCAGGCGACACTTAAATTGCGAGAAAAACGCAACTGTTCGCTGTCTTGCTGCACCAATATCCAACACAGTTATTTTACGGCCCATATAAGGCTGTCCGAACAAAGTCGGAAACAATTGGCTTGCCTGGCTCCATTCCTTTGGGGCTATCACAGCACTACCCATTGCAGTATCTGCAACTGAATTCATTACCTCAATAACCTACCAGTTTGTAATTAACGGCTTTTTAAGCCCAGGCTGGATTCTCTTTGTGTGTTGTCGGCAACAGCTTTAACCTTTTCAGTATTCTGCTTGGAGCTTAAAGGTAGTCCTGCAGCTGCTTTGTCGCTTGGATCCATGTCAATACTGCCTTTAAACTTGGCGCCATCTTCCAGGGTTACGCGAGGGGCAATAATATTACCTCTGACATTACCAGATTTTGAAATGACTACCTTTTCTTTACCAATAATATCGCCTTGAACGTTACCTGATATTTTAACTACCTTAGCAGTTATATCAGCGGTTACCTGTGCAGAATCTTCAATCTCGACTTCATTTGAACCAAGATTAATTTTTCCTTCTACTTTACCTCTAATAACCAGGTTTTCATTACCAGTAATATCACCATTGATTTTAATTCCAGCTCCAATCACAGCTTTTTCTCCAGTATTAGTCGTCGTAGCTTTTGGTTGACCCACAGGTGCATTTTGCAACTCTGTATTTTTCTGAGCGCCTAAGCTTCCTTGCTTATCGGCTTTACGTTTTTCAAACATTTCTACATTCCGTTTGTTGTAGACAGGGGGCAGTTATCGTAGCAGGAAAAAGGCTTTTGGGGAAATATTATTATAGATTTCTGAAACAAAAACGCCTCCAATACAGAGGCGTTTTGTTTATTGACGCATAATTATTCTACAATCAGCGACCCCGTCCAGGCATTCCATCAAGATGCTCTGGGATGTAAAAAGATTGAGTTGAAGAACCAACTCTGGTGCAGATACCATCAACATCCCAACTAAAAGTCACAAAAGCATAGTCACTTAAGCGCCCCATTGCTTCAACCATGCCCGTATTGTCACTATTACAAAATGCACGATCCCCTGCGGCATTATCTGCCTGACAAAAGCCGAATAAATAAACCGAACCATCTGCATTCAAGAAAGTTCTTGACCCACAACCGATAAACTCAAGATCATTATCCGAAAATCTGGATGTGACCATATTGCCACTAGCAAACATTCCAGCCATATCAATTGTCAGTGGAACAGGCTTAGTCATTCCAGCAAAAATGCTAGTTGACATAAGTAGCAACGCCATTAAACCAAAACCATATCTTACTTTCACTTTACTTCTCCTTTTTTTACGTTAATAACACTTTAAAAGTGAGCGTCAATCTGGCCTGAATTCATTGCTTTGACCAACTTGCGCATCATGTTCCGTCGCTCAGTAACTTCCAGCTGTGCGATCTCAGCTAAAAGCAACTCCATTTTCTTCTCGGAAAGCACGCCTTCGTTTATGTATCTATCCAGATCCTGATCAACTCGATCTAGTTGTGCTGCCTGAATTTCTAATAATTGAGGATCGACAAACTCATCACTCACAGTCTCAGCATCTGCCTGCAACATAGCTATTGAAGCATGTAACCTGGCAAATTCTGTTTGTATAAGATGGGTCATTCGTTTGTTAACAGAAGCGTCGGTTTGGCTATCAGGATCTACCTGCTGCTGTGTTGGTGAATTTAATGAACGGGTATTTTGATATGAGGCTGCGGATAAATTACTCGCTGCGGTAGAATGATTTGTGGCCGTCAGAAGCTGCAATTGATTGCTTAAATCAACCACCTTAAATACTAGAACTACAATTACTAAAGTCTGCAACAGCCTTAGAAAATTAGAAAACTTCACCTATAACCCCATGAACCAGAACTCAATGA
>CAXMRK010000200.1:0-6449 GCA_964195815.1 uncultured Acidimicrobiia bacterium
TCTTTTAAGTGGCTTGAGCTGAAGGTGTGAAATGAGGATTAAATTCCGTGTTTAAAAAACTCTATGATCGGACTCTAATCTGGTCAAGGCACCGGAATGCACCACGTTATCTGGCTGCTATGAGCTTCGCTGAAGCAACGTTTTTCCCAATTCCTCCTGATGTCATGTTAATACCCATGCTGGTTTCTAAACCCACCAAGGCCTGGCGTTATGCTTTTATATGCACGCTGGCCTCTGTAATTGGCGGAATGTTTGGTTATATGCTGGGTCGTTGGGGTTTTGACTTGTTTTCTGGTTGGTTGGAATCTTCCATCTATTATCCGGCCTTTCTTCAGGCTACTGAAGCCTTTGATCGTTGGGGCCTCTGGTTTATTCTAGTCGCTGGCTTTACCCCAATCCCATATAAAGTATTTACTATTGCTGCGGGAGTGATCGGCATGCCATTTCTTGCCTTCATGGGAGGTTCTGCTATTGGTCGCAGCGGCCGTTTTTTTCTAGAGGCTGGTATTATTTATATTTGGGGTGAATCAGCTGCTGGTCAAATTCGACGCTGGATTGACTGGATAGGCTGGGGTGTTGTGGTTGCGGTTGTTGTTCTAATTGCTTATCTAAAGGTTTTACATCCGGGTTAATGCGGGAAATATTGAATCAATACACACTTATACTCCTGTGTGTAATTACAGTAGCTACGAGTGCCTGCAGTAATCGCTGGGCGGCTCCTGTTGAAGAACGCTCTGTTGGTGATCACTCAGGAAACAGGATTAATTCAAAGGCACAACCGAACATATATTCGGTTAAGTCGGGTGATTCTCTGTACACCATTGGTTTTCGATATGGGCTTGATTACCACAATATTGCCCAGTGGAATCAGATAAATAAGCCATATACCATCTACCCGGGGCAAAAACTGCATTTGCAGCCCGGCCAAAAACCCTTCTCAAAACCTGCAATAGTTAAAACTCAGCCATTATCCAGAAAGCCTGCAAGCAAGCCGGTTAAAAGTAGCAGTAAACCAGTTGCAGTATCGAAACCAGCAACACAATCTGTTAAAAATTCGTCCACCAGGACTTCAACAATAAGTAACGCAAAGAAGACTACAGTTCGCAGTGATGTGCGCTGGCAATGGCCAACTAATGGTACAGTAATTGAGACTTATCTGGCTGCTGACCCCACTCGTAGTGGACTCGATATTGCCGGTAGTGAAGGCCAGTCTATTCGAGCTGCTGCCAGCGGTTCTGTGGTTTATAGCGGGAATGGCCTGTTAGGCTATGGTGAGCTGATTATCATTAAGCACAATGATCGTTTTCTTTCAGCCTATGCGCATAATCGTACTCGTTTAGTTGCTGAAGGTGAATCTATACGCGCAGGCCAGAAAATCGCAGAAATGGGCCGCGGTGAAAATGGACGCATCAAACTACATTTTGAAATACGGGTAAATGGTAAACCGGTAAATCCACGTCAGTATCTTCCTAGTCGATAATTCTCCTCTAAGTCTGTGTTTTTTTGTTCTTCCTGGGCAGCAATTAATACAAGCGTCGTCAATCAATTTTATCTAGTAATTGAATCTACATACGCTACGTAGAGGATATTATAGGATTAAAAGACTCTGTTTAGCGTAACTCTATGTCATACTCATCAATCATTCCTTCCATTATGTTGGGTTTTATTAAAGGCCAAATAAAATGTTAAAAATATCGTTTATGTTAGCCGCAGCGTTGATGATCAGTAGTTGTGCTAGCAGTATTCCGAAAACTGATTCATCGAAAATCGACTACGATAATGCAGTTACAGCAGATGGTGAAAAATTAATCTGTAAGAGTGAGCGTGTCACTGGTAGCCATATGAAGACCAAAACTTGCATGACAAAAGCGGAAAAAGCTCAGGCCCGAAAAGAATCAGAGATGTTTCTGGATAAAATGAAAATCAAATCTCAGCAAACATGCACCAAGGGGTGCGGTTAAGTAATTTAGTATTGCAGTTGTAGTACTTTCATAAAGCTGATAGTAAATCTTATGTCGTACAGAATAAGTATAGTTACTAGAAATTGCGTCACCTAAGTTGTAGAGCAAAAACGCCAGATTTTGTTTGTTGATTAGTTGCCCCATCAACAGGCTCATTAATCTATAGGATGCAAGTTTAGTCCTTTATAATGACTCGGTTTTTCTGCTTCAGAGCAAACACAATCATATGCCTGGATTATTGGTGATGTACTGGTAAAAGCTAAAAAACAGGCGTATGCTCTAGTTAAGATAGAGATTGCATAAATAAACATTATGTGCTAGCGTCTTTAAACTCATTTGAGAATGATAAGTGTTCTCAAAGGTGAAAAAAGAGCAAATGCTCATTTTAAGTCTCCTACGATTAACTGAGTATTTTTAATAAAATGCATTGAATGGATTCAAATGCTTTGTTGCCACGGGGGGTAGCCATGGCTAGATTAAATACACTTTCCAAACCGAGGGGGCACTTTTCTGAGTCTCCAGTCAAGGGTGCAATTAAAGCGAGCAGTCCTTTCATTGTAACTGAGCCTGTAAGTAGGCGCGTTGCTACAACTACAGATATCACCAGGATTTATTTAAACGAAATAAGTCGTTGGACCTTACTCACTCGTGAGCAAGAAATACAGCTTGCTGTAAAGATTAAGGCAGGATGTGAGCGTAGTCGCCGGCGGATGATCGTTTCAAATTTACGTCTGGTTGTGAAAATATCCAAAAACTACCTTAATCGTGGTCTGAGTCTATTGGATCTAATTGACGAAGGTAATATTGGCTTGATTCGTGCCGTCGAAAAATTTGATCCAGTGCATGGTTGTCGTTTTTCCACCTATGCAACATGGTGGATTAAACAAGCAGTTGATCGCGCGGTGATGAATCAAAGCAGAACAGTACGCTTGCCCATACACGTGATTCGTGGACTCACATCCTATTTGCGAGCTATTCGAAACCTGGAGCAACATCTTGGGCGCTGTCCGGACATGGAGGAAATCGCTATTGAAGTGGGCATTACTCTAGAGCAGGCTAATAAATTCTTTGTGGTTAACGATCAGATAGCAATTGCCGGTGATATACAGCTGAAAGACAGTAATATTAGCTTACTTGAATCATTGCCAGACAAGGCTAATGATGTACCGGATCAGTTGTTAGCTAAAGACATTGCCAATAAACAGTTAAGTGAGTGGCTTAGGAAACTCAATAAGCAACAGCGTGTTGTTATGATTCACCGGTTTGGTCTGGATGGCCATGGTGGTCGTACATTGGAACAGGTTGGTGACATTATGGGAGTAACCCGCGAACGTGTTCGCCAGGTTCAGATGACAGCATTAAAACGTTTGCGTGAAATTTCAAAGCTTTCAGGCATTAGTGAAGTGCCACTGTTAGATTAACTATTAGGTTAATAGCTTACTAGCCAGACCGATAAATGCAAAGATACCGATGACGTCGGTAACAGTGGTCAATACCACACCGCCTGCGAGTGCGGGGTCTATATTTATCTTTTTCAGGGTTAAAGGAATCAGTGCCCCGGCTATCGCCCCTGCCAACAGATTAATAACCATGGCTGCTGCCATGACAGCCCCCAGCATTATGTCCTTGTACCACCAGGCGGCGATCGCAGCAACGATTACTGCAAATACGATTCCGTTGAGAATACCAACGGCTGCTTCTTTCCGAAAAATTGCACCAGCATTACTGAAACTGACCTGACCTGTTGCCATTCCCCGTATCATCAAAGTAAGCGTCTGGGTTCCAGCAATGCCACCCATACTCATAATCACCGGAAATAAAATCGCCAAGGCAACAATTTGTTCTAATGTAGGTTCAAATAATGACAGCACTATAGCAGCAATAAATGCTGTGATGAGATTAACGGATAACCATACCCAGCGACGTTTTGCAGTCTGGAAAACCGGTGCAAACATATCATGTTCTTCATCCAGGCCTGCCATGGTCAATACCGAATGCTCAGCTTCGTCACGGATCACATCGACAACATCATCAATAGTGATTCGGCCTACTAAAATTCCATTTTCATCAACCACGGGGGTAGAGATCAGATCAAGGTGTTCAAACTCCTGAGCTACCCGACCATCGGGCAAATCAGCCTGCATAGCAGTAATGCCAGTATCCATGATTTCTGAAACAATCAATTCTGGATCCAGTGTCAGTAAGTCAGTTAGCTTTACGCTTCCAAGGTAACGACCCCTCCTGTTTACCACAAATAATTGATCAACCATCTCTGGGAGTTCGGCACGCAGACGAAGGTAACGCAATACCACATCAATGCTGACGTCTGGGCGTACCGTGACGACATCAGGGTTCATCAAGCCGCCTGCAGAATCTTCAGGGTATGAAAGCACCTGAGCCAGACGCTCTCGGTCCTGGCGATCCATGGCGGTTAGAATTTCTCGAATTACCGTATCTGGAAGATCATCTAGAATATCAGCAAGATCATCAAGGTCAAGATCGCCTGCAGCAGCAACAAGGTCTTGCTGGCTCATGCCTTCAATAAGACTGGAGCGTACCTGATCGTTCACATGTACAAGAACATCACCCTCGATAACAGGATCAACCAGATCCCAAACAGCAAGTCGTTTTGCTAAGGGTAATGATTCCAGTAATTCCGCAATTTCAGCACCAGTTAGACTGTGCATCATCCCCTCTATTTGGGTTTTGGTGCCTCGTCCTAGTGCTTCAGAAACTCTTTGCAGGTGATGAGCCGTTTTCTCTTTATATTTTTCTTGCATTACGGCCTCCCAGATTTCAGGTATTAGTACAGAATTCGATGTCTATTATGCGATGTGCAGACCATAAGGTCTATATACTTATAGAGAGCAACTAATGATAGAAGTATCGAGGAAGTAGGTTCTTAGCTATAGCTTTTTGAAAGGCTACAATTTATTCCAGTTCTCTATGGACAATTTGTACTTTTTGTTTTTTGCCAGCGAATGTTGTCGCCAGTTTTTCAACCAGAAATACAGACCGATGTTGCCCACCAGTACAGCCTATTCCAATAGTGATATAACTGCGTTGATTGGCAGTAAATTTATCCAACCAGGTTTTAAAGAATGCTGCAATGTCATTGAAATACTCAGTGGTCATGGCGTCATTTCCCAACCAGTCAATAACTGCCCCATCACGGCCATTTAGACTACGCAATTTTGGCTCCCAATGAGGGTTTGGCAAACAGCGTACGTCAAACAGAAAATCAAGGTCTTGCGGGACCCCATGTTTGAATGCAAATGATTGCAAGATCAGAGTCATCTCAGGGGATTGTTCATGCCGGCTGAGCTTTGAAATTTGCCGACGAAGTTGATGTAGATTTATATCACTGGTATCAATAATGTAATCAGCAGCAGATTCGAGTGGTTCTAGCACTTCCCGTTCAAGGTCTAATGCATCTGGCAAAGTGATGTCTGCCTGTGTGAGTGGGTGCCGCCGCCGGGTTTCACTAAACCGGTGAAGTAGTGTCTTTCGGTCCGCAGTCAGGAATAGTAGCTGGCTCTGAATTCCCTTTGCAGCAAGCTTGGATAACCATCCAGGGATTTTTGATAAATCTTCACTCCGATCACGCGCATCAATCGCAACTGCAACTGAGGGGTAGCGTTTAGGGTGTTCGAGAATTTGGTTGATGAATGCCTGCAATAAACCAGATGGTAGATTGTCAACACAATAATAATCAATATCTTCAAGTGCGTGCAGAGCAATAGTTTTACCGCTACCGGAAAGCCCGCTTAACAGCACTAAGCGTTGATTGAGTTCGGTTTTTTTTGGAATTTGGTCAGCATCATTCATGGGCTAATAATACTGCATTATCAGATAAGTAAAGTAATTCTATTTTTCAATCAGTATTTCCAGGTAGCTAAAATTTCTTGAAGTTGGGCTGGAGTGTCCACCTGCCGTAGTTGCTCACGAAAACTTTGGCTGGAAAACATATCTTCAATCTGCTGCATCAGTTGCAGGTGATCTTCAGTGCAGTCTTCAGGCACAGTAATGGCAAATAATATGTCTACCGGCTCACCGTCTTCTGCTTCAAACTGGACAGCTTTTTTTAAGCGTACGAAAGCGGCGCGAGCACTTTTTAAATCGCGCACGCGCCCATGTGGTAGTGCGGCACCATGACCAAGGCCGGTACTGCCAAGCCTTTCGCGTGAGCACAGACTTTCAAAGACCTGTCTTGCATCTCCTCCGTCGTCATCAACTAACAAACAACTGAGGATTTCCAGAAGCTTCTTCTTGCTTCCAGCATGAGCATTTAAGCTGATGCGCTCAGGTGATAGGAGATCATTTACTTGCATTTAACTGGTGCTCGTTAACTGAGGGTTATCCTCGGTGATGGTTTTGCAGAATTTCTTTATGCCGGATAACCTGACGATCCAGTTTATCGATTAATAAATCTATAGCTGCATATAGATCAGGTTCAGTGGCACTGGCAGCTATAGCTTTACCACCACC
>CAXMRK010000201.1:0-6112 GCA_964195815.1 uncultured Acidimicrobiia bacterium
GAAACGAGCGACTCAGTCCCTGAGTTAAAAAGGGAAATGTTGTGCCAATCAGGGTTGCCGGAAGGGCGGTTAACAGGACAGATAGCAATATGTCCCCGAACATCTGCTCTAACCATCCTGCAGCAACCAGATAAAAAGAAAATTTAAACAGAAAAGGAAATATTACTGCCCACAGGCCGATAAAGGCTTCAACCCCACCATAAAACAGCAATTCCCTGTTTTTAATTCGCGAGGAATAACGACCGGCCAACCAGTAACCAATACTCAGAGCGGTCAGAAATACTGTCAGAGTTAATACAGAAGAGCGTGAATCTGCCCCTACCAGGAAAGTCAGATATCTTTGCCAGACAATTTGATAGACCAGGGAGAACAATCCGGTTGAAAAAACCGTAATGTATATCAGCCTGAGTTGGGTTTTTGTAAGCATCTTAATTGGCGTGGTACTGCTAATTTACATATCGTTTTAAGCCAGCGGGTGTAAACAGACTGTCTTTAACGGGTTTACCATTAAACTCAATGCTTGTTTTTCGTTCATTTTGTAATCCCATCGCACTATATCTTTGATTATGTAAATCATGGAACACATTTAGTACCGTAAAAATCCCGGGTAATTGTGGGAAAAGTTTTGAATATGACAAGCTGACTCGCCAGATATTGCCCGCTTTGTCATATTGGTCAGCGATCATAACTTGCCAGCTATCCTCATCCAGGTAAAAATCTCGCTGTGAATAAACATGCCGCCACTCACTTTTAAGCGTAGCTCGAATAACCCAGACACGGTGGAGTTCATAGCGAGTGTGCTCTGGGTTTATGTGATGCTTTGACAAGATATCTTTATATTTAAGATTTTTACTACTCAGTTGTTCATTGTTATAGGGGATATAAATTTCTCGTTTTTCCAGCAGCTGCCAGTCAAAGCGATCCGGCGAGCCGTTAATCAGATCGGAGTCATCGGCAGTGCGCAAGGATTCTGCAATTTGAATAGGTGTGTCATAACTGGCATTAGGCGCCCTGATCGTGCGTCTCCGGCCTTTGTCCCATAACCAGGCTGAGCGTGAGTTGTTCAGCTGATCCAGAGGCTCTAAGATTAACAGGCCATTACCCGCTTTGGATGAAGGCGCTGTGATTCTGGCTATCAATGAGATGAAATTATCGCTGTGATTGCCCTCGTTATAGGTATCAAAACGGACTACAGATTTTCTGCTGATCAGGTTGTACTTAGCATTTGGCTGGACAACTGCATCACTGGCGGTATTCTTGATTTGTCGACCCCGCCAGCGGCCTATATGATTAAAATATACTTCAATAGCGGATTGTGGAATGGGGAATGGAATACTAGCTGATGCGTTTATAAACCCACTTTGATCGGTGTTTAATTCTGCACTCACAGCATTGACGAAGGTATTTTTATAAATCTCAGCGGGTGCAACAAAAGTCCGCTGACTGGGATAGACAGGCATCTTGAAGCTTTCAGGGTAAGTTTCAAAAAGTGCGATTTGCCCGGCACTCAAATGGGTTTGGTATTGTTCGTAGTTTTCTGCAGTAATGGTAAATAAAGGTGACTGTTCTGGAATAAAGCTAGCGTTATCAGACCATGCAGGTATTGCACCACCATTGCCTGCACGCACAGCTCCGAATGGAGTTAATTCTGTAGTCAGTAAGGTTTGCTGATCAACATCTACTTTCGCATAGGCGCTGTCATACAGGTTAATAAATAAAAATAGTAATAGTAATTTTGAAACTTGTATTGCCTTCGTCACTCTCTAATTATCCCCGCTTCAAGCTAATGTTTTAGTAAGATTACCTCGAGCAGTATACAGATATGAACAGAAATAAGCCCTTGAGCACCTAATTCAGGGCAATTTCTTTAAACTCATCCATCAGTGGAAAATACAGTGCCGCTTTAATCGGTAAGTTTTCATTAATCGCTATTGCATCTTTATAGTTTTGCAATTGTTGTTTATATCGTTTTGCTTCTGAGGCAAGAAAGATATCCAGATCACCGCCACTATGACTCGAAGTTTTATAATCGATGATCCAGCGGGTGCCGTTTTCAATAAAAGTTCTATCAAGAACCATACGTTTGGCTTTAGCTGAAATTACTGCAGTAATGGCATATTCACAGGCAGCAGAATCGTGCGCATCAAGTAGCCATTGTCCGGTTTTAGAGGATAGACAGTTATCGATGGCTTTTTCCGTTCTGCTTATGATTTTATCGGCCTGATTATTGAGCACACCTTCACTGGCCAGTTGTTGACGGCACCAATGCTCACGGTTTTTAAAGCCATTGCTATGCTTCCAATGGCTGATGCCATGCTCTCCAATTTGTTGTAATAAACGATGTACCAACTCACCCGTACGCCGGGCATCTTGTCCGGCCCAGTTGAATTCGAGATAATCGCTGCTTTCAAGCATTTCCGGTTTTTCAGTCTTGATTGAAGTTGCCGCGGCAGGTATTTTCCAGTCAGGCCTGTGGCGGCGATAAAACTGGGGCAGCTTTTGCTTTTCAGCCGGATCATCTTGAGTAGATTGATTTTCTCTAGCTTGATTCAAATCTGCAAAGGCAGCATGGATAATAGGAATTTGTTGGCTGGCAATGGCAGGCCACAAACGCCCTAACAGGCTGTAGTTATCTGCTTTGATGACATCCTTGGCATCTGGTTTGACGGCGGCAAGCAGATATAGACTATGAATTGCGCGGGTTGCTGCGACATACAGCAAGCGACCACCTTCCAGGCTTTGTCTTTGTTTTTCAATATTGGCAATGAACTCGATTAGATCACCAGCGGATTTGTTTTTTTCCTTATCTTCAGTATTACGCATCGGTGATAAGACAATTCCGTTTAGCTGATTAGTTGTATCTGTCAGCTCAAACCAATGCAAGAGTTTATTCGGATCACCACTGGTTTTTTTATTCAAACCGGGCAGAATGACGCGATCAAACTGCAAGCCTTTTGCTGAATAAATAGTAGTAATCAGTAAGTTGCCATTTGCCTGCGAGTCAGGCTGTGCAAATAGTTTTTCCATGCGCTTGTTGATGGTCTCACGATCAATAGAGATACCGTCATTTTCCATCGCTGTCAGCAGAGCAAAATACGCAGCGGCATCCTCGAGTTCGCTGCTGTTATTAATACATGTTGGACCACCGAGTCTGGTCCATGTGGTTTCTATGAGCTGCCTGATAGGCCGTTTACCACGATGATCCATTGCCTGCTGCAACACCGGTAGTACGCGCCGCAGACGCTGTTGAGCATCAACACTCAAATGCTCTTGCCTCAGGCTGAGGCAGTCAATAATTGTGCTGCTTGAATCTGCATCGACAAGCTCATCGAGGTCAGCCAGATCCAGACCGACAAATGCTGTGCGCAAGCATGCCAACCAGGCAAGGCGATCCGCGGGTTGGTTTAATGCCAATGTTAGCGAGAGTAAATCCTGGATTAACGGCGTATTGTTCAGGCGGGTGAACTCGAGGGCTTGATAGCGAAAGCGCGGCTCATCAATTTTTAATCGATCAAGTGCAGCCAATATTTCAGTTGCATGGTTGCGTGAACGTACTAGAATCGCGATGCTCTCAGATTCCGGTGATTTTCTGATAATTTCGGTAACCAGCTGCGCTTCTGCTATATCATCCCGCTCGGGTAATATTTTGTAGATCACTTCACCATTGCTGGCTACATCAGGCCGGGTGTCAGCTTTTGAATAATGTACAGCGCCATTAACCGGGTCATCAACAGCGGGCATAACCTCAGGAAAAATTTGATTTACCCAGCTGACTATAGGTTCAGTTGAGCGAAAGTTAACGCTTAACTGCAAAGCTTGAAGTTGAAGATGTTCAAATAACTTACCTTGCCAGGCCTGAATAAACAGGCTGACCTCTGCTTTACGGAATCGGTAAATTGATTGCATGGGATCACCGACCAGAAACAAAGTTCTGCCATCACCCTGGGTCCAGCCACTGGTCAATTGATCCAGCAGTCTGATTTGAATGGCGGAGGTATCCTGAAATTCATCTACTAATAAATGCTGAATACGGTAGTCAAGACGCAATGCAAGATCGCTAGGTGCATCACTATGGCCAAGTGATTGAATCGCACGAGCTACGACTTCACTAAAGTCCAGCTCACCGGATTCTGCCATCAGCACTTTCCATTCCAGTGATGCGCGGATCAGTATCCGCATTAGTGACTCAAGTGAAGCCCAATCTGCATCGCTATAATCGGGCTGAGGCAGGCTCAGAATTAGGCTCAACTGTTCGGCCAATTTATTATTTGACCGCTGTTCTTCAAGTAAGGCCGCAAACCCAGTCTTCCAGAACTTTCGTTGCTCAGCGGCTTCACCTTTCACCGCAGATGGTGCAGGGAAGCCTGCTTTTGCATCGACAGATTTACGCCAGCTACCTGTTGTCGTTAGCAAGCGATTTATCAGGGTTCTCCAATGGCTTAGATCTTCAGCTTTTGTGGGTAAGTTAAGAGAGCTGGAATCCACACCACCACAGGCAACTAGTAATGCATTGAGTGCGATGGCATCTGCTGGCTGGTTGGCAAGGGCATAGTTAAAGAACTGCGGCAAATTATCGAGTAAATCTGATGGAATCTCAGCACGGATCGTTTCTAATTGCGATTCGACCAGAAAGCGCAGGGCATCTTCCAGGCTCTGGCGGTCAAAACTATCATCATCTAACTGTGCAGCAAAAATATGTGGCAGCCACTGTTCTCGATTTGAGAGCATGCTGGTAAGCAGATCGACCAGGCGGTCATATTGATTATCGTAGCGATCCAATATGCGTACAACATCAGCCTTCAAACTGTCGCCTTGAGTCTCAATAGCTGCCAAAGTGCGCGTTGCTGCCTGTCGATAGAGCGCTTCGCTATCAACGGCAATTTGTTGATTGCCACCCAGGCCTGAAAGAATAGGTAACTGCCTCGAAAGCTCACTACAAAGCCCATCGATAGTGCGGATGCGCATGCGGTTTGGTTGTTCCAGTAAATTCCAGTTTTGTGTAGCACTACGATTGAGTACCTTGAGGGCTAGTCGTCTGCTAATTTGTTCGTGTTCTTGCAGGCTTTCAATTGGTTTCTCAGAGCTGACAGCCTCCTGCAGGTGACTTAATAAGCGGTGCCGCATTTCTGCAGCGGCTTTACGCGTAAAAGTAATAGCGATGACTTCTTCCGGGTTCTCAACAGTCGCTAATAGTCCCAGCATACGCTGGCTGAGTAATTCAGTTTTCCCAGAGCCAGCTGGCGCCTGCACGATATAGGATTGTGCAGGATCTCTGGCCAGTTCTCTTTGGCTCCAGTCAGTAGGGCGACTCATGCTGAGAGCTCCTTAATGTTATTTAACTGGAGCTCGCTGAGTTCTGAAATTCGGCATAAGGGCTGGAGCTTGCAGAAACTGTTTTCACAGGTTTTATGGCTATTTTTGGGGTCAATACTGGCATCCCCGGCAAGAAAATCTTTCATCAGACGATGAATGGTATATCGCCAGTTATCAATAGTGGCGGGTAAGTTATCACAGGCCTCTTGTAGCTCATTTTTTCTAGTTTGTGGTAATCCAGGCAAAATATCTGCGGCATTAACCACACCTTTGAAACTGTTTTCGTCATCTCGAACAATGGCGAAAACTACAGCTGCGGGAGTGTCTGTAGAACTTTCAGCAGTCTCTGACTGGCTACTGATTGCATATAAGGGGAGTTGTGGGTCTTCGGGGCGATCCCCGAACCATTTTTTAGGATCTACTTTGCCGGTTTTGTAGTCAATAATGACTTTTTCACCATTCTCCAATTGATCAATACGATCAATATAAAGGTTAATTTCCTGCCCCTCTATTAGTGGGGTTCTTTTATCCTCAAAACCAATCACAGTAAATGGAGCGCGTAGCTTTTCATGCTCAAGCCAGTTAAGTACCTGCCGCTGAAGACGTCTGGCTTCAACCTCGCGGAAAGCTGGTCGCTGATTCAGGCCCCGATCTTCTGAAGTCACTTGTTCAACCTGTGTTTGCACTCGCTCTGCCAGACTATTTATATCCAGTTGCATCAAAGCAGCCTGGGTTTTGGTCTGTTTCCAGAATAATTCGAGTACCGCGTGTAGCAAGCTGCCGTGTAATCTAGGATCTA
>CAXMRK010000202.1:0-2313 GCA_964195815.1 uncultured Acidimicrobiia bacterium
ATATTCCAATTGAAAGCACCGTATGGCTCGTTATACGAATTATGGCTGTGCAGAACCTGGACAGCTTGGGCGCCTAATGTTGCAGCGGCCCTTAGCGTATAAGACACATGACTTGACTGAGCGCCTCCACCAGCAATTGAACCTACACTTTGGGTGTCAGTTCCACTAACTCGTGTCCATCCCGCTGGTAATTCGAGATTAAAGCTGTTGTTGTGGCTAGCGAGTACGGAGTCATTGCGGAGCCAGAATTCTACAACAAACTCTTCGTTCGGTTCAACCTCAGTTGGCCAAGCTGCAGAGGCCTGAAAAGTTGCCGGGTGGTCAACTCTGCTAAAGCCATCTTCTGTGGCGATAGCAAAGGTTTCACTAGCTGCACCACTGGCAAATGAAGTGGACCATGCATAGGCATTGATGACTACCGGTGTATCACTTGCACCGCTTCCAATGCGTACGTGGTGCACATTGTCACTACCGCCAAGGTCTGTATCTATCACAACATTGTTGCTCTCGTTGTAAAGACGCAAATTCAGATCAGATAATGAATAAAAAGTTGAGGGTGTCGCTGCGGCTAAATATGTCGCTGGTCTATTCCAGGCCATAGTTACTCGATCACGACCTTCACCTGATGCACCTTCATCACGCATCGAACCCATATAGAGCTGTAAATCACCACTTGTAGTTCTAGGAGTTACGCTATCAACGAAAGTATCAAAGCGGTGAAAGTAGGCTGCATATGCATTCATGGCACCATAGCCAAGCGCGGGATCCCAACCATCAGCATCGCTTTCAATATTCATGCCGGTACGGTTTTTTTGGGCGGTGTTGACTAATAAAGCTTTTATTGAGAGATGGTTGAGGACACCTGCATCCATCAGATCCATAACCACGCCCAGGACGATGGGTGCGGACATACTAGTTCCTGTTTTATCAATATAGTCAAGAGCAGTTTCCCAGAAGGTATTGGGTGCATTAATAGCTGTTCCAGGCGCTGCAATATCGGGTTTTCTGCGACCATTGGCTGTTGGGCCAATACTGCTCCCCGGATTAATGATGTCATCTGTCAGGCTGCTTGTATTAAGATCGGCATAGTTTGCTACAGTGATAGCATTATAGGATACTGCTGGGTCATTGAAGTTTGCATTGTTTGGCCCACTATTACCCGCGGAAATAGTCACTGGTAGATCAGAGTAAGTAGAAATTACCGAATCCCAAAAACGGCTACCGTCAGTATCATCACTGGTTGTTGCTCCACCATAACTTAGATTCATTCCATCAACATCATCGTTAAATGAGCTAGCTGGAATTAAATCTTCGTCGTGATATAGCGCGCGGTCGACCAGATTATACATATCTGACCAGTACATGGATGCACGTCCATTTGTTTTCAGCCAGCCCGCTTTAAGATTTACCAGTTTGTCCACGCCGTGGGCCATTCCCAGGTGATTTGGGTATACAGAGGTGCCGTAACTCCCAACTATGCCGGCCACATGTGTGCCATGCCCTTGTAGATCATCTTGAGTATTTGAATCGTTGAAGGCGGGGTCGGCATTAGCAGCTACCAAATACCAGGATCCATAATTCGTGCGCAGTGGTGAGCCGCTGTTTTGCATTCCGGGGTGGCTTAGATCGAGGCCAGAGTCGATGATTGCTGGGTCATATATCCCACCATCCTGACCATTATCCCATAATCCTAAAAGAGCCGTGTCGCTTGGGTCAACCATGGTTGCACTATCAGCGTTAGTGAGATGTGCTTCCATAATGCTGTCTTCGAAGATACGCATAATGCCAGGGATTTTAGCAAGCTCATCTATAATTGCTACCGGTACTGATGCGATAATCATATTACCAGCAGTGGTTGTAAATTCAACATTTCCGCCCAGTCTGGTAATTGCTGCTACCACTGGTTTCTGATTGGTATCGATAAGTTGATTGAGTTTGGCAGAGGCCTCAGCTTGAATCCGTGATGATAAAGCTTCATTACGTTCAGATATAGAGCGCAGCACACTTTGGTCGGCAACGCTCATTTCAAACATATCAGTATAGTTTTCAGAATCTATTTCGGCGGTGGTGTCTCGTAATGAAGATTTAACCTCCATAAAAGCCAAACGGTCTGTTTCCAGTTGCTCAATTTCTGCTTGATACTTATCTTTGACTTCATTGAAGACTTGGCCGTGCGGCAGATAATCCAGTGAAAGAATCAGACGTAACCTTGCAGTACCTTGTAAGCCAGGAATTTTATTAGCTAAGGCTTCATCAATTATCGGTAAATCAGAAAACCCAGGCTGTCGTTTTATCTGTGCTGGATTGCTGTTA
>CAXMRK010000203.1:0-2884 GCA_964195815.1 uncultured Acidimicrobiia bacterium
GCGTATTATGGCATTGTTAATGATTATGACATTAAGCTTACTCATATACTCTACACTCGAATATCGGATACGAACCGCATGCATATTCTGGCTCAACCTGAACACCCATTCTGATCCAATCTGAGCAGCTATTCTGATTTAACTTGAACACCGATTCTGGTTTCAATCTGAACACTTTTTTGGATTTTCCAGAATCAGTGTTCAAGTTGTCAGAATGACTGTTCAATTTACCAGAATCCCGCCTAACGCATTGTTTATCCAATCAGGCTATCCTCTCCACTTTTTGTGGAAAAGATATGTCAGCGAAGAGAACAACAATGCGAAAATTACGAGAAGTACTTAGACTTAGTTACAGTACCGGGTTAAGCATCCGGAAAATCAATGCCAGCACCAAAATCAGTGTTGGTAGCATTCAAAACATCCTCAAATTGGCCGTGCAGTTAAAAATCACTTGGCCGCTACCGGAGGACTGGGATGATCAAACCTTAGCCCTGAAGTTTTATCCCCGTTCGGATGCTCAACCTTCAAGCAAATTTCAAGAGCCAGTATGGACAGACGTTCATAGGGAGTTGAAGAAAAAAGGTCTGACTAAGCAGTTGCTTTGGGAAGAATACACCCAGCAGTATCCGAACCGTTGCTATAGCTACTCACAGTTCTGCGCCCGTTATGCAGATTGGCGGAAGAAACAAAAACGATCGATGCGACAGACCCATCGTGCCGGTGATAAGTTGTTTATCGATTATGCCGGACCCACGATGCCCGTGGTCTGTGCCTCAACCGGCGAAATACGCACGGCGCAGATCTTCGTGGCGGTGCTGGGTGCCTCCAATTACACCTTTGCAGAGGCAACCTGGAGCCAAAGCCTGCCGGATTGGCTAGGCAGCCATGTGCGGGCCTTTGAGTTTTTTGGCGGTACGCCGGTGATGCTGGTCCCCGATAATTTAAAAAGCGGGGTGAATAAAGCCTGTCGTTACGATCCCGAACTCAATCCCAGTTATCAACAGTTGGCGTCCCATTATGCAGTCGCGGTGATGCCTGCCAGGCCCTATAAACCCAAGGATAAGGCCAAGGCAGAGGCAGGCGTCTTATTGGTTGAACGCTGGATTATGGCTAGATTGCGCCATCAAACCTTCTTCTCGTTGGCAGAATTGAATCACTGTATCAGTGCCTTATTGACCGAGCTCAATCAAAAACCCTTCAAGCAAATGCCAGGTAGTCGTCAGCAGTGGTTTGAAACGCTGGATCAACCGGCCCTGTCACCGTTGCCCAAGTACGCTTACCAGTACACAGACATCAAAACCGCCCGCGTTAATATCGACTATCACCTGATCTACGACCAGCACCTCTACTCAGTGCCTCATCACTGTGTGGGCGAACAGGTTGAGTTGCATGCCGGTGACAAACTGATTGAGGTCTATTTTCACAACAACCGTATCGCTACCCATGCCCGAAAGTATTACCCAGGCATGACCACCGAGCCAGGACATATGCCGGAACAGCATGCTCAGCATCAGCAATGGACGCCAGGACGGTTAATGAACTGGGCGCAATCCATAGGGCCTGAGGTGCTGGCGTGGGTGAAGGGACAGTTACAACGCAAGGAACATCCAGAACAAGCTTACCGCGTCTGTCTGGGGTTATTGAGCCTCAACCGAACTTATGCTTCCGAGCGTTTAAACAAGGCCTGTGCAATCGCCAACAAAGAAGCCTTGTTCAAATTGAAAAACGTCAAAGCCATTTTGCAAAGCAACAGAGATAAGCTACCTGATACATCGCCGGATCAGCTTTCATTATTGCCTCAAGACCATGTAAACATTCGTGGCGCAAAGAGTTTTCACTAACCCTTAAACCCTAAATTGTTGAGCAAACAGGGGCCGCATCACCTTTATTTTTATTGAGATGAGCTCCTGGATGCTCACATTTTCTTACCGTAACTACAGGACATTAACATGATTGAAACCACCCTCAGCCAACTACGCCAATTGAAACTAAACGGTATGGCCTCTGCGTTGCAAACCCAGCGGGATCAACCTGGCACGTATGAAGGCTTAGCCTTTGCCGAACGCCTGCAATTATTAGTCGATCACGAAGACCAGGAGCGACATCAGCGTAAACAAGACCGTCTGACACGCGCCGCGCAATTCAAACTTAAGGTTATGCCAAAGACATTGATTATCAGTCCGTCAGAGGCTTGCAGCAGTCACAAATGGCGTCGTTGCTGATGTGTGACTGGTTAAATAAAGCCCAGAACCTGTTGCTGACCGGCCCTTGTGGCACCGGCAAAACTTATATCGCTTGCGCACTCGGCCATCAGGCCTGTCTGAAAGGCTACAGTGCTCGCTATTACCGGCTTCCGCGACTCATTCTCGCCTTAACGCAAGCCAAGGCTGATGGCAGCTACAGCAAATTGCTAAAAACCATCGCCAATATGGATGTGCTGATTATTGATGACTGGGGGTTGGGGCCTTTAAATGCCGCCACCCGAAATGACTTGATGGAAATAATGGACGATCGTTATGAGCAGTCGGCAACTATCATTATCAGCCAATTACCGACAGAAAAATGGTATGAAGCTATTGGTGATAATACCCTAGCCGATGCGATTTTAGATCGGCTAATGCACAACGCCCACCGGATGAATTTACAAGGAGAATCTATGCGAAAAAAAATGAATGCCTTGACTCAAGCTGAACACTTAGAGTAAAAAATCACTTCCACCGATGCGTTAGGTTTTAGGTGTTCAAGTTCGGCCAGAATAACTGTTCAAATTAATCAGAATACGCACGACTTCGGTATAAGACTGTCGAGCTTGAACCACCACAAATTCAGCCCCGGATCGATGGCAATATTTTAAGACCGTCGTTTTCAACAAGAAATGCGTTAT
>CAXMRK010000204.1:0-8176 GCA_964195815.1 uncultured Acidimicrobiia bacterium
CTTTTATACGTTCTGCGGCAATTGGGTCCAGCTGTTGCAATTCATTATGTAGTGCGGGCCAACCAAGTTGTTCTGCTCGATTCTCTATCTCCTTACGGACAAGGGGATCAGCATTTGGTAATGGAGAAAGACCATGCTCCAGAGCATTGAAGTACAGCGTGGTCCCCCCAACCAACAATGGGATTCGCCCATGCTTCCAGCTGGTACGCATACACTCAAGTGCGTCAGCACAGAAACTTGCTGCGCTGTAAGCATCTTCCGGATCGCGAATATCAACCAGAGCGTGTGGTGCTTTTGCCAGTACTTCTGCCTCAGGCTTGGCGCTGCCTATATCCATGCCCCTGTATACCATTGCTGAATCAACTGAAATGATATCTACAGGAAAATGCTCTGCCAGTGCAATCGCCAAACCCGTTTTTCCAGTGGCAGTTGCACCCATTAGAAAAATTGCAGGTGGTAAATGAGTTTGTGTCATTGTCTTTTTCACTAAAACCTCACATCACAGCGACAGCTGGAGTCTCTGATTGTATCTCGGGTGAAACAGATTGAGAATCAGAATACTCAAGAGCAAGGCGGTAAGTGCTCGTAATAGCACCGCTATTGCTAGTACTTAGCAACGCAGCTATTGTGGATTCTGGGCTCAAGATGTTCTTCAGGGATACAATCAGAGACTCCCCCTATTGACCACGAAGAAAGAGACGATCTAAAGCGCTCATGTCCAGCTGAATCCAGGTTGGGCGACCATGATTGCACTGGTCAGAACGCTCTGTGGCCTCCATTTGGCGAAGCAGAGCGTTCATTTCGGTAATATTCAGCCGCCGATTTGCCCTCACCGAGCCATGGCATGCCATGGTTGAAAGGATTTCATTTTGTTGCTCCTGAATTCTGCTACTGGCACCGAGACTAACAAAGTCTGCCAGCACATCACGCACCAATTGATCAAGATTCGCGTCCTGCAGTTGCACCGGCACCTGTCTGAGTAATAATGATTCCGGCCCACTTGCACGTAACTCAAAGCCCAACCTGGCAAATTCTTCTTCAAAACGTTCAACTGCAGCAACTTCAGCTTCTGATACATGCAAAGTCATTGGCACCAGCAATTGTTGTGGTTCTGGCCCGGTGTTTGTGATTGCCTGTTTAAGCGACTCGTAAGTAATTCTTTCATGCGCTGCATGCATGTCAACAAGCACCATGCCTGTCTGGTTTTCTGCAAGAATGTAGACCCCATGTAATTGTCCCAGGGCATAACCCAGTGGCGGTGTGCTATCTGCATCTGTATCCACCTGAGAAGCAGATGAAGCGGTAGCCAGGTGATCTTGTAATTGATTGCTACTCAAGCTGGCATATGCAGCTATCGACTCACGAATGGGTAAATGCGAGCTACCGTGCTGGCCTATGGTTGATAGAGGCCGCGCTGAATAACTGGATCCTGACCATCTGTCTAAGCCATCTGCCACCGAGGCAGGTGCTTGTAATTGACCATCGCCACCTGCTGTTGAGGGACGGGTCTCAGCCAGCATATGGTGCAGGCTTGAATAAATAAAATTATGTGTCTCACGGCCATTGCGAAAACGGACTTCATGCTTTTGAGGATGGACATTGACATCAACCAGGGCAGGATCAATTTCAAGATACAAAACAAATGCTGGGTGCCGACCATGGAACAACACATCCTGGAATGCACGCCTAACCGCATGCGCGATCAGTCGGTCTTTTACCATTCTGCCATTCACAAAGAAGTACTGCTGATCAGCCTGTGAGCGCGAATAAGTAGGTCTGGCAACCCAACCATGTAACAACATGCTATCACGCTGATTTTCCACCGACAGACTATGCTGTAAAAATTCGCTGCCATTGACGAGGGCCACTCGTTTATTCATCTGCTCATCAGTATCTGCAACTGGCATCAGACGCGTGACCTTTGCATTATTCTTTAACTCAAAAGCACAATGCCTACGCGCCAGTGCAAGACGTTTTATTAGCTCATCAATATGTTTGAATTCGGTATTGTCTGTACGTAAAAATTTCCGCCTTGCCGGAGTGTTGTAAAACAAGTCAAGGACATCGATCGATGTACCCTGTTCGCCACCGGCAGGTTGCGGTTCACCAATCACACCCTGATTTGAACTTAGCTGCCATCCATGGCGCACAGCAGCAGTTGCCGAGCTAATAGTTAAGCGTGAAATTGAAGCAATACTGGCAAGTGCCTCGCCGCGAAAGCCCAGAGATGCAATATGTTCAAGATCCTCAAGACTGGAGATTTTACTGGTGGCATGCCGACCTAAAGCGAGTGCCAATTCATCAGCAGGTATCCCCATACCATTATCCCGAACCCGGATTCTGCGTTTTCCACCCTGCTCAATTTCCACCTCAATTCGAGTGGCACCGGCATCTAAGGCATTTTCGACCAGCTCCTTAACCACGGAAGCCGGTCGTTCAATAACCTCGCCAGCAGCAATTTGATTGACCAGATGATCTGGTAATAGTTGAATTCCCATAGGCTGCTATCATACTTTGATAAGGGGTGAATAATAACAACAAATTTAACAGCAACTGGTTACTTGTTGACAGTAAGCCCAGATTTAATTTCAATTGCTGTTAAAGTTGCTTGAAAACTCTAATAATAAAGATGGGGAGGTCACACTATGACGCAACAATTAATTAAATGTTCCAATACATACATCCATTCATATGCACTCGTCATTACTCTCGCTTTGTCGCTTGCACTTTCAGCTTGTACGAGCTTGCAACAGCAAACAATTCCACAAGAGTTAACAACATGCCATGTCGTATATGATGCTGGCAGTAGCGGTACTCGTTTGTATGTGTACCAACAGATCGATGGTAACTGGACTAAACATGTCGGGCCAGTTGTAGAAGCCCTGGCTGATCCTGTACGTGGCAACCGTGGAAAATCCATGTCTGATGCAGAGTCGGTATCCCGCAATATTGTTGCTGCCCTTCAGCGCATGCTTATGGATGGCCCTGTTGACAGTAAAGGAGAGTCTGAGTGGCTAGCATTTAACTGGCGCAACCAATGCCAACTGGAATCTGCGGCGGTGTATGCAACTGCAGGCATGCGCCTGGCTGAAGTACAACACCCTATTAAAGCGAAACAACTCTGGAAACTATTAAATGATGAACTTAGTGCTGCTGTTGGTCTAAAAGCTGTTACTCGCACATTAAGTGGATATGAAGAAGGATTGTATGCCTGGCTTGCTGCTAATGAAGATATGAAAATATCCGGACAATCAAACACTCAATTTGGAATTACCGAAATGGGTGGCGCTTCAGCACAGATCACCTTCCCCTGTAATGTATGTGAAGCATCTAAAACGGTAACTGTTGATGGTGAAGACAAACTCATTTTTAGTCATTCATACCTGGGCCTGGGCCAAGATGAAGCCTGGAAGAAACAAACCAATCGCGATGCCTGCACGCGTAGCGTTGGCATGGAAAACCCAAATTGGTTGGTAGCGGACTGTACAGATGGGATCGTCTTTTCTGAGGAGTTTGCTGTTGATTCCAAACTTATATTCAAACAATCGGAAAACACTTTGTGGTATTTAACCGGTGCTTTTCGTTACACCCATGCAGCAGATATACAAAATTATTGCCGGGACAAGGTTGAGAGCGGTTTCAGCCCAGCGACATCCTGTTTTCGTCCCATTTATCAATCACATTTCCTCAATGCATTGGGAATTCCAATTGGCTCTGCCCTAAGCCATTCTGATTGGACACTTGGCGCGTTGATTTGCAGTTTGAATTCCTGCTTATCTAAAGCCGGGCCTCCAGAGTGTGAGTGGTCTGTTGGCGGATGTGAATAGTTTTGGTTTTCATTTACTGATTTAAAATTTATAATTCTAAAATTGTTTTATGCCGAGCTAAAACTAATGATGCCAATACACTCAGTCAGACATGAATACTAATACTTCAAGCCAAGCAATCTCAACTGCCTGGGCTTTACTTTTTGTGGCCTGGATTATCGCCACAGCGAGTACATTAACCAGTTTGTTTTTCAGCGAAGTAATAGGTGTTCCAGTTTGTGTATTGTGCTGGTATCAGCGTATTGCTATGTACCCGCTGGTCATTATATTGGCTCTCGGCTTATTCCCATATGATTCTAAAGTCATTCGTTATTCAGCTGCACTGACAATAATTGGCTGGTTTATTGCTTTATTTCATGTGCTTTTAGTCGCCGGAATTATTCCGGAAAGTGCACAACCCTGCGTACAAGGAGTTCCTTGCACTGAAACTCACATTGCTATTATGGGGTTTATAAATATACCAATAATGTCATTGTTAACCTTTACAATTATTGCTGCCTTGCTATTTTTTGCTCAACGTCAAAACACAGGAAATCTTCATGTCAACTAAATCTCTTTTTATCGGTACTGCGGTAATTCTAATTTCAATCTTTGTTGCTGCAAGCTTGTTTTATCAAAACCAGCAATCGGCAGAAGAAGATACTCTGGTCTCAAATAATGCAGCGGCGTTGGAGCGTATCGGAGCCGCAGTAAAAGGGCCAGCAGGCGCAAAGGTAACAATTGTTGAATTTTTTGATCCCGCATGTGGAACCTGTGCCCAGTTTTACCCTGCGGTACAGCAATTTATCGAACAATACCCTGGCAAAGTAAAGGTAATGATGCGTTACGCACCGCTTCATCAGGGTTCGGATCAAGTGGTGAAATTACTTGAAGCAGCACATTTGCAAGGTAAATTCTGGCCCGCTTTAGAGCTTCTTTTTGCGAACCAACAATATTGGGTAGCCAATCATGTATCGGACGCAGATCGTGCTCAAGCTGTATTTAGTTCCCTGGGTCTTGACCAAATCCAGTTTGCCACTGACTTTAACGGTATGGCAGTTGCTAATGCTATCCAGGAAGATGTAAAAGATGGACAAACACTAAATATTCGTGCCACCCCTGAATTTTTCGTCAACGGCAAGCCAATGCCTAGCTTTGGTTATGAGCAATTAAAACAGCTTGTGGAAAATGCAGTTGCAGAAGCTTACTGAACTTTTCAGCACTAGTCCCTCTTGAACATCTCTCCTGAGAGATGTTCATATTCAATGAGATTTATTATTTAATCATTAAACTCACAACCTTTCGACTCTGAATTGACATGAGTCAAAGTGTCAGCCCGAAATATGGTTACTCTTAACTAAAAAGTAGCGAGACTCATTTGTGGGTCACGGGCGGGCATGAATTCAATTTCCAGAATACAATTTTTGCGTGGGGACTGGCTGGGGAAATACCCAGAGACACGCCCACCCTGGGCACTACCTGAACCCGCATTCAGCACATTGTGTGATGGCTGTGCTAAGTGTGAACGTGAATGTGAACAAAAAATCATATTTATTTCAGACAGCAACTTGCCTCAACTTGACTTCTCTCGTTCTGGGTGCACCTTCTGCGCTAAGTGTGTAGAGGCCTGTGAAACAGGCGCCCTGCACCAATCGCCACAAGATGATAGCCAGCCCTGGCAGTTACAAGCAGAGTTAAATAATACTTGTCTGGCAAAAAATGGGATCAATTGTGCGCGCTGTATAGAAGAATGTGAACACCAAGCAATAGTGTCGAAACCGACACTGGCAGGCAGAGCAATTATGCAGATTAATGAAACTGTCTGTACGGGCTGTGGAATGTGTATCAAGACATGTCCGGTAAGTGCAATCTCGTTACAAAAGCCGGTACAAAATTTAAGTTTGTCAGGAGAGCATAAATGAGTAATCTTTGCATAAGTAGCCTGGTGGTAAGAACACGACCAGAAATGCTGGCTGCAGTTGGCGAGCGGATCAATGCCATACCGGAAGCTGAAGTATATGGTGAGCATGCCGATGGCAGATTGGTCGTTGTTTTAGACACTGCTGATAACCGACAAGCTGCAGATTCAATTTCAAATATCCAAAATCTAGCCGATATTCTATCGGCCACACTAATTTATCAATATGACGACAAGTTCGGATCCCAAATGGAGACTCCAGCATGAGTATCACACGACGTAGTTTCATTAAGGCAAACGCTGCTTCAGCAGCCGCAGTGGCCGCAGGCATCAGCATCCCTGCCCTCAAGCCGGCGCTGGCAATAGAGAAAGAAAAAATTCGCTGGGACAAAGCCCCATGCAGATTCTTTGGCACAGGCTGTAGTGTCTTAGTCGGCACCAAGAAAGGTCGCATTGTAGCCACACAAGGTGATCCAGAAGCACCTGTTAACCGTGGTTTGAACTGCGTTAAAGGGTATTTTCTGTCTAAGATCCAATATGGCAAAGATCGCCTCACAACCCCTTTGCTACGGATGACCGATGGCAAATATGACAAGAACGGTGAGTTCACTCCGGTTAGCTGGGATACTGCATTTGATACTATGGCCGAAAAATGGAAAGCCGCTCTCAAGGCAAAAGGCCCCACTTCAGTAGGAATGTTTGGCTCTGGCCAATGGACAGTTTGGGAAGGTTATGCTGCATCCAAATTATTTAAAGCAGGTTTCCGCACCAATAACCTTGATCCTAATGCCCGCCATTGTATGGCATCTGCAGTAGCTGGTTTTATTCGGACATTTGGTGCTGATGAACCTATGGGTTGTTACGATGATATAGAGCACGCCGATGGTTTTGTATTGTGGGGCTCAAATATGGCTGAAATGCATCCTATATTGTGGTCACGCATGACGGATAGACGCTTATCCCACGACAAATGCAAGGTTGCAGTACTGTCCACCTTTAAACACCGTAGTTTTGACCTCGCAGATAACAGTCTGATTTTCAAACCACAGACCGATCTGGCCATTCTTAACTATATCGCTAATTACATTATCCAGACAGATCGAGTCAATAAAGATTTTGTCGCCAATCATGTCAATTTTGTGAAGGGTAATGACGATATCGGTTACGGTCTCAGACCCGAAGACCCACGTGAACAACAAGCGGCTAATGCTGGCAAAGCTGGGGGCTCGAAACCGATCAACTTTGAGGAATACAAGAAATTTGTAGCACGCTATGATGTCGATTATGTATCTGAGCTGAGTGGTGTACCTAAAGAAAACCTGATTGA
The DNA here is from genome assembly GCA_964195815.1 of uncultured Acidimicrobiia bacterium. Taxonomy (GTDB): domain Bacteria; phylum Pseudomonadota; class Gammaproteobacteria; order Xanthomonadales; family SZUA-36; genus SZUA-51. The sequence continues at coordinate 7,052 of CAXMRK010000204.1, forward strand.
GCTGGCAGAACTGTATGCCAATCCTGGTATGAAAGTTGTTTCCTATTGGACTATGGGCTTTAATCAACATACCCGTGGCACATGGGCTAATAACCTGGTCTACAACATTCATTTACTGACCGGCAAAATTTCAGAACCCGGTAATGGACCATTTTCATTAACGGGACAACCATCGGCCTGCGGTACCGCTCGCGAAGTTGGAACTTTTGCTCATCGCTTACCAGCAGACCTGGTGGTCAAAAATGAAGCGCACCGAACCTTTGCCGAAAAAGTATGGAAGCTTCCAAAGGGCACCATAGTTGGTAAACCAGGTTACCACGCGGTATTGCAAAACCGGATGCTCAAAGATGGCAAGCTCAATGCCTATTGGGTTATGTGTAATAACAATATGCAAGCGGCAGCTAATCTCAATGAAGAAACTTTACCTGGCTATCGTAACCCTGAAAACTTCATTGTTGTCTCTGATCCTTACCCCACAGTAACTGCACAAGCAGCTGACCTGATTCTACCGACTGCAATGTGGGTTGAAAAAGAAGGCGCCTATGGGAATGCGGAAAGGCGTACCCAGTTCTGGCGTCAACAAGTTGAAGCTCCGGGCGAGTCTCGCTCAGATCTTTGGCAATTGGTTGAATTTTCAAAACGTTTCAAAGTTGAAGAAGTCTGGCCTGAAGAACTAATCGCGCAGATGCCTGAATACCGCGGTAAAACACTCTTCGATATCCTCTATGCCAATGACCAGGTCGATAAATATCCATTGGTTGATATAACTGATGATGCTGGCAATATTTATCAAAACGATGAATCCAAACACTTTGGTTTCTACCTGCAAAAAGGTCTGTTCGAAGAATACAGAATTTTTGGCCTTGATGGACCGAAGAAAGGACATGAATTGGGTGAATTTGATGCCTATCACAGAGCCCGAGGAATGCGCTGGCCAGTTGTTGATGGCAAGGAAACACTGTGGCGTTATCGCGCTGGGCATGACCCCCATGTAAAAGAAGGTGTTGAGTTTTACGGCAAACCAGATGGTAGAGCATTAATTTTTGCCTTACCTTATGAACCACCCGCAGAGTCACCGGATAAAGAATATGATCTGTGGCTATCCACCGGCCGGGTACTGGAGCA
>CAXMRK010000205.1:0-3009 GCA_964195815.1 uncultured Acidimicrobiia bacterium
CAGTAATAGAAGGTCCGCCTCTGTTGGCATTGCATCGAGTTGCTTGAGCTGTTGATAGCCTTTGCGAATAGCAAGATCTCCCGCAGGCATTACATCAGCCCTGCCGAGATTAAACATAAGAAACATCTGAACTGTCCACGGGCCGATACCACGGACTTGTGTCAATAGTTTAATAATATCCGCGTCGGATAATCTCAACAGGCTCCGTCGACTGGGCAAAAACCTGGTGCAGACTTTGTCAGCAAGATCCAGTACAGCTAAGGCTTTGTTTCGAGAAAGTCCTACTGAACGTAGTTTTTCAACACTGTAATCGCCAGTAGCAGTAGCTAGTGGCTGTTGATCGGGGAATAAATTTGAAAAGCGTGCATAAATAGTAGCTGCAGCTTTCCCTGACAATTGCTGATATATGATCGAGCGAGAAAGTGACAGGAACAGATCCGCCTCGCGCTTGGGTAGCGGTGGCAATTGCTTTTGCGTCAAAATAAAGCGGCCCAACTCCTGATCTTGTTGACTCAGATGCTGGGCCGCTATTTTCCTATCGTAGTTAGATGCTGCCATAACTACGAAATGCTTACTAAGGAGCTACTGGTTCAAACTGGGTTACGATCACCGCGTTATTGACACCATCCGCCTCACCCTTGGATAGGTCATGGTAATCATTAGTTAACCAGCGACCAAGCTGATTAGAATACCAGGGGTGAAGAAATATACCACTGGTACCACCGGGTATAACTTCATGACCTTCGATGCCCATTGGGTCAAGCACACCCCAGAAACGACGAGCTGGGCCACTACTAAACATGAAATCATTCAGACTATCGGCACGAGGAGAATGATGCGATGCATCCACAGCACCGTAACCACCCGACCTGGCAACTCCTGGTAAATCTGGACCTACCTGACTAAAACCACCACCGTTTGGAATGTTGAAAGGGTCTGAACCAAATGCGTGGTTAAAGATATGACGATGTAGCATACCCCAACGGTAATCATCTTGATTTGTAGAATTTGCAAAAGCAGGGGCAAACTCATCAGATGCCAAACGATCAAGGGAATCCTGAATACTCTTTAACAGGATCATTGTTAACGCTTCAGCTGGTGAATTAGCGCCGGGTGCATTCACAAATGGAATCCCGCTTGCGCCAACACCACCATTTTCAGGGAAGGTTTTTAAGATGTGAATTAAATCATTCCATGCCTGCCCGCTGCTGGGCTTATAATCACCTAGCCCAATAGCATTCAAAGTGCCATCAATCGTATTATTCAGCAACTGACCACGGAACATGGCATAGATTGTGGCAGCAACACTGGCATCAATTTCTGCGGTTGTGGGTTCTGGCAAATTCTCTGGGTCATCACCTGGATCATAGCCTGCCTGAATACCCGTTGGAGAACTGAAGTCCCAGGCCAACAAGCGATTGATAGCCTCACCGACTGGAACTTCTGCAGGTACATTAGCGGCCATCAAATAGGGCTTAATTAATCCAATCACAATTTCTGCATCCAGAAGCTGATTATTCGACTGCAATTCCGCCATATTTGTACCATCAATAGGTGTTCCAGCCGCCAATAAAGCCTTTAGTTCACGATCGATGCGTCCTACACGGAACTCTGCATAATTATGATTCAGGTAATAAATACCACCGTTAGGGCGCAATTGATTCAATGGATTATTGTCGCTGGTAACACCAATCGGGTCATTATTACCGTTGGCGATATAGCCAGACGCTGGATTAACCACATGCGGCATTTCATTAAAGCTCAATATCTCAAACGGTACAGCTTGATTTGGCTGCGGGTTAGTTAGCGGCATCCATTCATTGTCTGCAGCACCAGTGCCGTCTCGAATAATCCATGGTGGCGCTCCATCAACAAAGCCCTTTTGTAGATCAGAACGAATAGGTACTTCAGCACCGGCGAAATAGGCAATATTGCCGTCGATATCCGCATACCCAAAGTTCTGGGAACCAATATCAAAGTACTGCAAGGCATCGGTAAAATCATCCATTGAACGGGCATGATTCATATCCAAAAAGGCCTGTAACTCAAAAGTTGCACCCCAGCCTGCATATTGGGCTGAAATCCCACCTGTGCCATCGAGATCCAATATCGGTCCGTTGTTACGACGAGGCACAACAAAGGTGATACCACCACCATCATAAGCAACATTGGCACGTTCAGTATTGCCCATTTCACCATCACCTACCTGATTGACATAATAGCTCTGGAAAATTGCTTTTAAAGGTTCTGGCTGACCCTGATACATGGTGTGTGTTGGCAAACCAAATTTATTAAAAGCAAATTCTTCAAAAAAGGTATCCGTTTGATCCACTGGATTCACTGTGGATCCCCAGCAAAGATAATCATTACAACCCTGAACTACTCCAGGAATGCCGGCAAAGCCAACACCACTGACTGACCAATCGGTATCTTGATAGACCAAGCTGACTTCATAGAATATGGAGGGCGCACCCAGAGACAGATGCGGGTCGTTCATTAGCATTGCATGTCCACTGGCTGTTTTATCACCACTGACCATCCACCAGTTTGAACCATTCTCGCCTTTAACATCGCGCATGCTGGTATCAAGAAGAGGCACTCCCACTGTCTTGGCCTTATAATTTGTTGCCAGATCGATAATTTGCTGACTCAATTTAAAATCATCTGCAAACACCTTTTTCAAGGCTAGTTTTTGTTGCGCTCTAGCAGCCTTTTTATTGGCAGCTTTATTACCACCGGCTGCCTGGGTTCCGCCAACTCCACCAATTGAAGCTAAAAAACCATCAACAGTTGTGGTGGTATCAGAATTTTGTTTACGCACCAGATCTTCTGCATACAGTGCCAGACCATTAAAACCACCAATAGCGCCCGCCTGCTGATAAGCTCCTAGCAAAATGGTTTCATCAATATCCAGACCAAAACCAAGCTGGAACGCAAGCACTTTACCAATCAATACTGAGTCAATTGGGGTCCAGCGTTTTGCTGCATCAATTTCCAACACACTGTATT
>CAXMRK010000206.1:0-4833 GCA_964195815.1 uncultured Acidimicrobiia bacterium
GTCCGCGAAAATCTCGAGTTTCTGGCACGTTTTCACAACATGGAGCCAACTGAAGAACTCATTAACGACACCATCAAACAACTGGATCTGGTACGAGTTGCCGAACAGGATGCTGGCTCACTCTCAGCCGGACAAAGAAAGCGCTGTGCTCTGGGTGCTCTGCTGTTTCAAGCGGATGCCATCTGGTTGCTCGATGAGCCCTATTCAAACCTGGATGATAATGGTATGCGGGTAGTTGACCGCTTGTTGACCCTACATCAACAAAGTGGCGGTATTACCATCCTCGCAACCCACGGCGCACTTACACCAAAGAGCCTTGAGGTTAGAGAACTGATTGTCAAATGCTATCAAGATAGTCCTAGTTTTCAGGAGTCGTTGGCATGAGCGCATTTTTCAGTTTACTCAAACGTGATTTGCTCCTGGCGGTACGCTCACGCGCTGAAGTCTTACAGCCCTTATTTTTCTTATTGGTTGTAGTTAGTCTGTTTCCGCTGGGCTTAGGTCCAGGACCGGCCCTGCTTTCTAGAATTGCAGCCGGCGTAATCTGGATAGCCGCGTTGATGGCTAGCACACTCTCTTTGGACAGTCTGTTCCGGGCCGACTTTGAAGATGGATCACTGGAACAGTTTCTTACCAGTGGCCACTCATTGAGCTTATTGGTTTTAGCTAAAGTTGTTGCTCACTGGCTGACTACTGGTTTACCTATCGTGTTATTTTCACCACTCTTGGCAGTCTGGCTAAACCTACCGCACGAAGCCCTGCCAGTTCTGGTAAAATCACTACTTATCGGCACCCCGGTCTTCAGCTTGATTGGAGCTATCGGAGCCGCATTGACCGTAGGTTTGAGACAAGGTGGCCAATTACTGGCTTTATTGATTTTCCCCTTGCTGATTCCGATACTGATTCTCGCCACTGGCGCAGTTTCTGCCGCGTCAGACAATCTAGAAAGTAGTGCCTACCTACTATGGATGGGCGCTTATGCAGTATTCATGCTAACTCTGGCACCTTTTGCCTGTTCAGCATCATTAAGAGTAAGTATGAGTTAATACTAAAATATTATAAGAGCAATCCAAATGAATCCAGTAATGAAGTTCCTCCATAAAACCGGTTCGCCTGCCTTTTTTTACTGGCTAAGCGGCCGTATGATCCCGTGGTTATGGGCAATCTTTGCAGTCCTGACGGCCTGGGGTATGTACCAGGCATTTTTAGTTGCGCCAACCGATTATCAACAAGGTGAAAGCTACCGGATTATTTATATCCATGTGCCCGCTGCGTGGATGTCAATGATGATCTACGTATTAATGGCAGTGGCCGGTGCAATTGGCTTAATCTGGAGAATCCGGATTGCTGAAATTATGGCAATAAGCAGCGCGCCCATCGGTGCAGCTTTTGCGCTTATAGCCTTAATAACCGGCTCCATCTGGGGCAAACCGACCTGGGGAACATACTGGGTATGGGATGCGCGCCTGACATCGCAATTGGTACTGTTTTTTCTCTATTTGGGTGTTATGGGCTTACATTCGGCGATTGATGAACCGCGAAAAGCCGCGCGTGCCGCCGCTTTATTAGCTCTGGTTGGCGTTGTAAACCTACCAATTATCCACTTTTCAGTGGAATGGTGGAATACCCTGCATCAAGGCACCACCGTAAAAGTTGGTGGTGAAAGTAACATGCCCAACAGTATGCTGATCCCATTATTAGTAATGGCTATTGCGACTAAATTTTATTATGGCGCAACCCTGCTAACAGGAACACGTAACCGTTTACTTGAACAGGACCGACGGCGTGGCTGGGTTGCCAAGAAAATCAAGGAGAATCAACTATGAATCCACATACACCTTATATTCTAGTTGCCTACGGAAGCTCCATATTTATCATGCTTTTGATTGCTGTATTACCAATTCTTAAAGGGCGTAAATTACGCCGGGAACTTCGCAGCCGAGCCGCTGTCGATAACCAGCGTCAACAATAGATTATTATCCAGGAATAAGCACCATGACCCCTACTCGTAAAAAACGCCTGACAGTTGTCCTTTTGATTCTAATGGGAGTCGGAATAGCTGCAGCAATCGCTATGACTGCGCTGCAGGAAAACCTCCTATACTTTGTTTCGCCCTCAGATGTTGCTGCAAATAAAATGCCAGCTGGTCGCCAGTTTCGCTTAGGCGGACTGGTTAAAGACGGTAGCGTGGTTAGATCAAGTGACAGTCTTGAAATTCATTTCGAAGTAACCGACGGACCTAAAGACGTCGCGGTTGTGTTCAACGATATCCTCCCGGACCTGTTCCGCGAAGGTCAGGGAATCATTGCTATTGGTGCTCTTGATGATGCAGGCGTATTTCAAGCGGATGAAGTACTGGCCAAGCATGATGAAAAATATATGCCACCTGAGGTCGCTGATGCATTAGAAAAGACCGGTCATAGTGTAGCTGAGGAGAGTAAACCTTGAATCCTGAACTAGGCCAATTGGCCTTAATTATTGGTGCGCTGCTAGCTTTAGCGCAGTTTGTCTTTCCAATTGTAGGCGCCTGGCGCGGTAACAGCACGTTTATGGCAATGGGCAGAAGTGCTGCTTACGGTCAATTTGTGTTTATCAGCTTCGCTTTCGTAATGCTGACATATGCTTTTATCACTCACGATTTTTCAGTCGCTTACGTCGCTTATAACTCAAATTCGCAATTACCAATGTTGTATAGATTTTCTGCTGTATGGGGTGGGCATGAAGGCTCCCTCCTGCTGTGGGTATTTATATTAAATATCTGGACAATTCTGGTCACTTCTATTTCCAGCCGCAAAAAAAGCGTACTGCCCGCAGAATTTAGTGCTCGGGTAACGGGAATATTAGGCTTGATAAGTTTTGGCTTTATGCTATTTGTTATCTTTACCTCTAATCCTTTTAACCGCCTGTTACCGGTACCGCTGGAAGGCTCTGATCTGAATCCTCTACTCCAGGATGTTGGCTTGATTATCCATCCACCCATGTTGTATATGGGTTATGTTGGCTTTGCCGTGGCATTCGCCTTTGCAATCGCTGCATTAATGGGTGGCCGAATTGACCGTGAATGGGTTCGCTGGACCCGCCCCTGGACTCTTTTAGCCTGGGCATTCTTAACCTTTGGTATTGCCCTGGGTAGTTGGTGGGCATATTACGAACTCGGCTGGGGCGGCTGGTGGTTTTGGGATCCGGTAGAAAACGCTTCCTTTATGCCCTGGTTAGCAGGCACTGCTTTGCTCCATGCTCAAGTGGTTACAGAAAAGCGCGGGGCCTTTATTGGCTGGACTTTACTCCTGTCAATTTCTGCCTTTTCTCTGTCTCTTCTGGGGACATTCCTGGTACGTTCAGGAGTAATCACATCAGTCCATGCCTTTGCCTCTGATCCAACCCGAGGGGTTTTCATTCTGACCTATCTGGGTGTGGTTATTGGTGGCTCATTGGCATTGTATTCCTTCAGAGCACCTAAAATGATTACCGGGGGCGGCTTTGCCTGGTTCTCACGTGAATCCCTGATCCTGATTAACAACCTGTTGTTAACCGTAGCCGTTGGCATGGTTCTGCTAGGCACGCTTTATCCCATTATTGCTGATGCATTTGGAATGGGTAAAATCTCTGTTGGCCCTCCCTATTTCGGCAGTTTGTTTATTGTCTTAATGGCTCCACTGCTCATGATCGTTCCACTGGGTGCATATAGTCGCTGGAAACAGGACCAAGCTGGCAGAGTGTTTAAACAACTTATCATTCCACTAGCGTTCAGCGCAGCTATCGCAGCACTGGCTACCTGGTTAATAAGCGAAGGCAACATGCGCACCATCGCTGGTGTTTTTGTCGGCAGTTGGTTAATTACCGGATCACTAAGCTATGGTATTCAACTTATTTCCCGTTCAAAGAGCAAGTGGCTGCCTGCATCGCAACTGGCGATGATATTGGCGCATATGGGAGTTGGTGTTTTTGTTATTGGTGTTTCAATGGTCGAAACCATTAGTGTTGAAAAACATATACCCATGGGCCCTGGGGATACATTCCAGGTCTCTGACTACCAATTTCAATTCCAGGGTACCGAAGAAATTGAAGGTCCGAATTTTAGCGCTGACCGCGGTACATTCATTGTCACCAAAGACGGTCAACACGTCACTACAATGTATCCGGAAAAACGCCGGTATCTCCAAGGCCAGACGATGACCGAAGCTGCACTGGATCCTGGCTTTACCCGAGATTTGTATGTGTCCATGGGCGATGCTCTGGATGACAACAAAGAGAATTGGGCCATCCGAATTTATGAAAAACCATATATTCGCTGGATTTGGCTGGGCACTTTAATGATGACTTTTGGTGCATTGATTGCCATGACTGATCGGCGCTTTCGCAGCCCCTCTAAGGCAACTGCTAAAGCAGATGCCCCACTGGCTGAGCAAATCAGTCCCAGCGAGGCTCCAGCATGAAACGTTTACTGCCCTTGATTATCTTTGTTTTGCTAGCGGCTTTATTGGGTTTCGGTTTAAAAAATGCAGATAATAAAAGCATTATTCCGTCGCCGCTGATAGACAAACCCGCTCCGGAATTCAATTTACCTTTGGTTGGAAAACCTGATCAGTTTGTGAGCAAATCAGATCTCCTGGGCAAATCGTATTTACTCAATGTATGGGCCAGTTGGTGTGTTTCTTGTAGATATGAACATCCCTTTATTGTTGAAATTTCACGTTCCGGGCTGATCCCCGTGTATGGTTTGAATATTAAAGATGAACCTGCAGAAGCAAGTGCATGGTTGCAACAATTTGGTAACCCCTATGCCATTAATCTGGCTGATCTAGATGGCCGGGTATCCATAGATTTTGGTGT
>CAXMRK010000207.1:0-2811 GCA_964195815.1 uncultured Acidimicrobiia bacterium
AATGGTTTCATCAATATCTAGACCGAAACCAAGCTGGAACGCAAGCACTTTACCAATTAGAACAGAGTCAACTGGTGTCCAGCGTTTTGCAGCATCAATTTCCAATACACTGTACTCAGGTGGTAAAACATTACTCGCCAACCACGCATTTACACCATTAGCATAGGCTTGCAAAATGCCTTTAATTTTTCCATTTTGTGATTTATAAGTCGCTATTGCTGCCCGGTCTAAGCCTAATGTTCGTAATTGGATATCACTGGCAAGGGTGGCTCCACCCATGATTTCAGAAAGCGTTCCGTTAGCAGCACGGCGATTGAAATCCATCTGGAAGAAACGGTTAGCCGCTGAGTGATAGCCCTGAACAAAGGCAACATCCAGTTCATTTGCGCCTACAACTGTAGGAATACCATCAGCATTCTCATACAGGGTTGCGGGTGCAGAGAGACCCGGTAAGGTTAAAGTACCCGCAATTGCACTGACAGATAACAGACTGCCAAATAATAATGCAATACTACCGGCAAGTAATTTGTTTGAATATATTTTCATCGAAAACTTCCTTCTTTCTAGGATTAGAAATTTGTGCTTTAAACAGATAAAAGCAGCTATGATTTGTTGCTGTCTACAAGAACAGCCTCTCCCTTGACTAAAGATCAATAATCTTGTTGAACTGTAGAGAATAACACAAGCTCTCTGATAGAGTGAATCACCTTGCTATTCAACTAACTAGAACTTTTTATTACATTCGTAACGCGGCCAATGCTAGCGTTAGCCAACCAACTACTAGCAAGATACCACCGACTGGTGTTAACAGGGCAACCGTATTCACTCCAGTTAACAATAAAATAAATAAACTACCACTGAATAACAAAACCCCTGTTAATAGCAAACAATAGGCTATACGAACCAGTTTCTGATCGATGACAGTCGATACTGCCAGAGCTAACAACAATACCGCATGCACCAGTTGATAAGAACTCGCAGTGTTCCATGTCTTTAACTGTTGGGTATCGAGGATAGCTTTTAAACCATGCGCCCCAAAGGCACCGGCTAGAACAGCAAACGCCCCGAGCAGAGCAGCAATTGTGATCCATGTTCTGGCTGAATTTGATTGCCTAGTCATTCACCTCTCCTTGCAGTTGATTAATGGCCTGGGTAAATAATGCTGTTCTCTGTGCGCTGAGATGGAATCGCCATTGGGATAAATGTCGGTTCATCATTGCGACTAACTCGCTTTGTTGATTTTGCTTATCAACATTTTCACTATCAATAGCCCTTATTCTGCACCAACTACCCTCAGCATCCGGGTACAGTGATAGCTCAAAAGCTGCACCATCAAAAAGAACATAGATTAATCGAAACTCAGGCTCTTCGATTGCCGTCTCAGTAACTGCATCGATAGCTTCAAAGTTCAACTGGCTTAAGCCATAGACTAATTGATTTACCGCGTGCGGCAATTCTATTTGCTCATTGGCAGAAGTTTGTAAGGCCTGCTGAGAATTATCACGCGTGAGGAGAATAGGTTTTCCATGAATGACTTCAATCTTGATTGATGCAACTCCGTTGGCTGGTAAATCAATAATTTCACGGTTCATCCAGCCAAGCGCATCACGGGGTAAATCAATATATTGATCGACACGCACGACAAGATCTCTGTCAGACCCAAGTAAACGCCAATACTGACCGCGTTGGTCTTTACTTTTTTTCCCCAGGATTAAGCGCCAATATTTTTCCCTGGCTCGCAGTTGCAAGAACACACCAGAAGCATCGGCCTGCTGTACATCATTAACTCCTAAATGATGATACCAACTAAGCTTAGGTGTCTTTTTTTCAAGCACCTTTGCATTTGTTATAGAATTCAACAAGGCATAAATAAGTACAGAATTTGCCGGGATTTCTAAGGGTGCCATTAATTGCCACTGTCCATCAACATGCTCCAGCTTGACCAGTGGATCAGCTGAATTAAGACTAACCGAGATTTGCTCAATCTCTTTGATCTTCAAATCAGTCAGAAGGAACTGACCACCTGACTGTTCGCCAGTGACCTCAATCTGAGCCTCGCTGGTAATTGATTGCTCACAAGCCTGTAGTAGTAACAGTAGCAAAATAATAAATAATCTTGATGGATGAGTTTTCACTTGTGTTTAGCTAATTTTGTTCGCCACCAAAAGAATGATAATGAGAATACGGCAACAAGAGCCGGTATCAGCAAAATATTTATTAACTTTAATCTGCTTCCTAATTGACGAATATTCTGGTTAAGGCTTTGCTGTACTTGCCGAAGTTGCTTACGGGTGAAGAGACGTTGTTCGATGTAATCCTGAATCTCAGCTTGTTGTTCAGGACTAGTCAATTGATCTGCAGCATCAGGATTTTGCATGCTCTGTAATCGTGTTTCGATATCCTGGAGCTCCAATTGGAGTGATTGTTCCTGATCGCGTAATCGTTGTTCGGCAGCGAAACGCATCTGCTCGACTCGCGAGAAAGGTCGCTGAGTTACATGCCGGGCGCGAATTGAAATAAGCTCTTCTGAACCCAATAAGTTATCGACGGCATTTACGATCAGGTTGCCATTATCAGCGAATGCAGAACTTACAGTCTGCTGGAAAAATGCTTGCTGCTTAACCCAGAACTGATCTGCTAGCAAATCTGAATCTGCAAATACGATAAGTTGGACAGGACGGATTGCTTTTTGCAGCACATTAGTAACTTCGCCGGTTGCACCCACTGCATCAGTTTTGTCGATTTCGGGAAGTGCTAAAACTGCATCAGGTAGTCCTTGATAGCGTGCTGCTAATGTGTATTTTTCCCCTG
>CAXMRK010000208.1:0-3565 GCA_964195815.1 uncultured Acidimicrobiia bacterium
TGAGTTTAACAAATTTATCTGGTTGCGTTTTTTTCAAAACATTTTCCCTGGAAATGAAGTTTAGCGACTCTAAATAACTGCCCACTAGAGAATACAGCTATTGCCCGGAAGAATACATGAGAATCAAGCTAAATGGGACGGTTAATCAGTTATTAGTCTATCTCTCAATACTGGTTTCAGCGGTATAACAAGAAATCTTTAAAATCGCTAAGTTCACTTAACTATTGTATAATTGATCGGCTAAGCCGCCTACTTTCAAGGCGGTTATTTATTTTGTAAAAATTACCTTAAGCTGAATCCTGATTATGATAACTAAACTCCGTAATATCGCGATTATCGCGCATGTAGATCATGGCAAAACAACATTGGTTGACCAATTGTTAAAGCAATCTGGCACCTTTGATGAGCGCGTCGTGACCACCGAACGCATGATGGATTCTAATGATCTTGAGAGGGAACGCGGAATCACTATCCTCTCAAAGAACACTGCATTAACCTGGGGCGATTACCGTATCAATATCGTTGATACTCCTGGACATGCGGACTTCGGTGGTGAAGTTGAGCGAGTTCTGTCTATGGTCGACTCAGTTTTGCTGTTAGTTGATGCTGTAGAAGGTCCGATGCCACAGACTCGGTTTGTTACCCAAAAGGCCTTTGAAATGGGCTTTAGGCCAATTGTTGTAATCAATAAAATTGATCGTGAAGGCGCGCGTCCAGATTGGGTCATGGACCAAACTTTTGATCTTTTTGATCGCCTCGGTGCGACTGACGAGCAACTGGATTTCCCTGTAGTTTATGCGTCTGCCATTAATGGCTATGCCAGCCTTGAACAAGGTGTGCGCGATGGAGATATGACGCCCTTGTTTGATACGATTATCAAAGAAGTCAGCCCTCCGGACGTTGATCAGGATGGCCCTTTCCAAATGCGTATTACTTCTCTGGATTTCAACAGCTATGTTGGAATCATTGGCATCGGTCGGATTCAGCGTGGCAGCATTAAACCGGGCACACAAATAAAAGTCATTGATGCACAAGAAAAAGTGCGCAATGCAAAAATCCTGCAAGTCCTCGGCTTTATGGGGCTGGAAAGGATAGATTTTAAACAGGCTAATGCAGGTGACATTATTGCCATTACTGGTATTGACCCTTTAAATATCTCAGACACACTTTGTGATCCGGCACTGGTTGAAGCATTGCCGGCACTAAAAATCGACGAACCCACCATCAGCATGACCTTTCAACCCAATACTTCACCTTTCGCGGGTAAAGAAGGCAAATATGTGACCTCCCGAAATATCTGGGATCGCTTGATGCAGGAAATCAAACATAACGTTGCCCTGCGGGTTGAAGAAACCGGGACTGAAAAATTCCGTGTATCCGGGCGTGGTGAACTGCATTTGTCAGTATTGATTGAGACCATGCGCCGTGAAGGTTTTGAGCTTGCAGTTAGTCGGCCTCAGGTGATTATCCGTGAAGTAGACGGCCAGAAAATGGAGCCCTATGAACAACTGACTGTAGACATTGAAGACCAGCACCAGGGTGCAGTTATGGAGGCTCTGGGTGTGCGTAAAGCTGAACTACGCGATATGCTACCTGATGGCCGTGGTCGCGTACGCCTGGATTATATGATCCCGGCGCGTGGACTAATTGGTTTCCGTACCGACTTCATGACCATGACTGCTGGTACTGGCCTGCTGTATAACGTGTACGACCACTATGGTCCGTATAAGACTGGTGAAATTGGGCAACGCAACAAAGGTGTTTTAATCTCCAAAGATAAGGGTAAGGCGCTTGGTTATGCCCTGTTTAATTTGCAGGAGCGTGGCAAACTCTTTATCGGCCATGGTGTTGAAGTATATGGTGGCATGGTCATTGGTATTCACTCGCGCAGTAATGACCTGACTGTGAATCCTTTGAAGGCTAAGCAGCTCAACAACATCCGCGCTGCAGGCACCGATGAAAATCTGATATTGGTTCGACCTATCGAATTCACTCTGGAGCAGGCCTTGGAGTTCATTGATGATGATGAGCTGGTTGAAGTTACGCCGAAAAACATCCGTATTCGGAAACGTCACCTGGAAGAACATCAGCGTAAAAAAGCCAACCGGGAAAAAGAAGTAGAGCAATCACTTTTGCAGTGAGCTGTACGGCTTTCTAAGTCAGTTTGAACTCCGGTCTGAGAATTAACCGGAGTTCAAAAAACTTTCGATTTGCTTAGTCTTGGGATGAGCTCTCCATACTAACAATCTGCATTGCCAATTCCAGCGCCTGCTCATAGTTTAGGCGTGGGTCAACGGTTGAAGTATAGGCGCGCGACAGATCTTCTTCATTTAAATCACGAGCACCACCTGTGCATTCAGTGACATCCTCACCCGTAAGTTCAAGGTGCACACCACCCAGATGGGTGCCCATTTGTTGATGAATCTTAACTGCCTTTTTGACTTCACCACGAATTTTGCGGAAGCGTCTGGTCTTAACCCCATTGGCGACTGTTTCAGTATTCCCGTGCATAGGGTCTGCCATCCACAACACCGGAGTTTCCAGACTGTGCACGGTTTCGATCAAAGGCGGCAAATGCTCTTCAATATGATCAACACCCATACGGTGGATTAAAACAATTCGACCCGCTTCTTTATCCGGATTCAAGATCTGCAATAATTCCTGCAACCATTCATTGGTCATTCCAGGGCCAATTTTTATTCCAATCGGATTTTGAATACCACGGAAAAATTCTACATGTGCACTATCGATCTGAGCGGTACGCATGCCGATCCAGGGGAAGTGAGTCGCGAGGTTATAGAAACCGTCTGCACGCGGTACTTTCCGAGTCAGCGCGGTTTCATATTGTAAATGCAGGGCTTCATGCGAGGTATAAAAATCTGCACGTTTTAAACTACCTGCCTGACGACCGCTAATGGCCTCAACAAAATGCAGTGAATTGCCAATAGATTCTGCCAGACGACTGAATTCATCGGCCAACTGGGAGTGCTCAACCCAGCTCAGATTCCAGTATTCGGGATGATGTAAATCTGCAAAGCCACCGTCTACCAGAGCACGCACAAAATTTATTGTTAACGCAGAATTAGCATGACCTGTTAACAGTCTATCCGGATCAGGATTGCGCGATTCACTGGTAAACTCTGGTGAATTCACCAGATCACCTCTATAACTGGGCAGACTGACACCATCGCGGGTTTCTAAATCAGAGGAACGCGGTTTAGCATACTGACCGGCAAACCGACCAATACGGGTCACAGGTTTATGTAAGCCATGCAGCAATACCAGTGACATTTGTAGCAAGACTTTCAAACGGTTGGTAATAATTGACGGCGTACAATCGGCAAAGGTTTCTGCACAATCACCGCCCTGAAGGATAAATCGTTTACCCTGCTGCGCTTCTGCTATCTGCTGACGCAGATTATTGATCTCCCAGGAAGTTACCAAAGGCGGTAGAACTGAGAGCTTATCCAGAGACTGCGCAAGATGCGCTGCATCAGGGTAGTTTGCTTGTTGACTAATCGTCTTTTCTTTCCAGCTATCAGGCTGCCAATCAGCGGCCTGCCTG
>CAXMRK010000209.1:0-4819 GCA_964195815.1 uncultured Acidimicrobiia bacterium
GTTTTAGCCACTCTATACCAGGCTCATTATTCAGCCTCAATCACATGTTTTGTAACCACAGCTGCTACTCCCAGAGGGCATGCAATAGAGATTCCCGTGCTCTGTAGCCATGTTGTTCATGTGGCAACTTAAGCAGTCGAGAGTTGCCGCCTAAGCCCGTGGTAGCTGCAAACATACGATAGCCAGATTAACAGCTATGTAGTAAAAATTCAGAGCAAACGAGAACAGTGTGAGATCATTCTCTCTGTTTACACAATGTGGTGAAATCCAGCTATGTAGGTTGCCTGGAAATATGATAGTTCTAAATTGTTTTCTTATTCTACGGCATGAATGGCGGCATAAAAAAAACCGGGAGATAAAAATCATCCCGGCTTATGTAGTCTTACTTGTTTGCTGTTATGAGGCTCTATACCTTCTGTATCCAATTAAGGTCAGGAGTGACGCCAACATTATCATTCCCCATATGCTCATTGTGGGAATAGTTTGTGGGACCACTGTGAGTGGTGTGTCTTCAATGGTTAAGCCCCATGATGATAACGTTCCAGTATCTAAACCTGACCAATCAACGACCTCCAGAGTCCAATTACCGCTGGCATTTTCCCCTATGAACGCACTTAATGGATTATGAGGTGTAAAGTCAGCCCCACTGGGTGGGCACGCATCTTCTACGGAACCGCCTGCGGCTTCGTCATCCAATGTAGTGAGAAAATCGTCAGTGCCACATCCGCAGTTACCTCCGCCAGGCGCGTTGACATTGCCTATGTTCTCAACAACTGTCACTTGAGTACCTGCTGGCGAGGTGATTTTAACGACCAGATCACCCGGCCAGGTATGCGGAATATCTAAATCCAGGTTTACATCAGTTACTATCCCTAGACTGGGTCCGGAAGCCGCAAGAATATCTGTGGCAGCAGCTCCAGCTGTGTTATTACAACCATTCGATCCATCAGGAATGGCCAAAGCGGGACTATTGCTGAAGTTCCAGGTGGCGGCGTGCGCGGATGTTGCCATTGTAAAGAAGGCAATGATAATGCTGGTACAAAACGTGATTGTTCTTGTATTCATCGATTATTCCCTGTAAATTTTCTAATCAAAGATTCTATTATTAATTTTAATTATTAAAATAATTTCGCAATCTTTCCTGACCCTTGTTGGGAGACAATATAGCTCAGTGGTTACATTGCCTTCGGTTAACAAGGCCGTCCCTCAGAATATTGTGTCACCCATCCCTATATAGCTGTTTAGGCTAATGTTTTTGTAAAAACAAATAAAAACAATATGTACCAGCAGCCTTCAGGAAGGCTAGCATATTTGTGACTGATTTGGAACTATACAAATGTCCCATTATCTAATGCTGGTCGCGTGACGCAATAGCCGTCTGGCGGAATATAATCCCGATATAAATCTCAGGTGTTTGTTTGAATTCGCTGATGAAAGCCTGCTGTGATAGCTAATGGTTTAGATGTTCCATCCCATGTAGATATTGGCGGTATTTCTTCACCCTGAAATTCAAACGGTGTAAGGCTGCGGTTATAGCACGGCAACGGGCAATACCGGCTTTGAACAGATCGCTATGTGCGAGCAGGTTGGCGCCCGCATAATAATTTTCAGAAAACAGAGCAATTTGAACTCATGGTATAACAGTGTTGTTTGTACCCCAATCAACTATGCTGCCACCCTGACCAGCTCCAATAACAGCATTCTCGGCAAAAGGGCCTAAGTGTATATGTGAGTCGCTGACGGTGAGCCCGGCAAAGCCACTATTGCCCATCATTACCCAATTCAGGGCGGGGTTTGAGCTGTTAGCGTTAATTTCAATTGCTGTGCTGGCTGTGCCTGAGAATGAATTCCCGATAATGACACCATTTGATACGTTGTTAACACCCACGCCTGCAACTCTGCCAGTCATGTTGAATGTATTATTCGTAATGATTAAATTTATATCCACAATCTTTTGCAATTGGGTGGAAGCAATTCCCCAGGATTTAATGCCGTCTTCTGATGTAATATTGAAAGTATTATTTTTAATAGTAACAGCAGTAGTATTGGGTGGTGAGGCATTATTTGTTCTTACGTTAATACCAATATGCGAGCCAACTATTGAATTTGAGCCACCGCTAAATGTATTGTTGGTAATAGTTGTAGACTGAAACGAATCCTGTATCCAGATATTATTTCGATTTTGATCGAAGCTGGTGAAGTTAATATCAACCTGGGCACCTGACTTCATGGATGTTGACACTCCGTATCTGAAGCCCCTGATTTCGCTCTGGTTTATTTTAACCGTACCTAAAAGTGCATTCTTGCAACCACCTAAAATGTAGGATTCTCCAGCGGCAAGTATTCCATGCCGTACCTGTACACCGATGCCTTGCATTATTAGACGATCAGCATTCCCAAAAATTACATCATTGCTGCAATCCATGCCATCCACGGGTGACCCGCTAAAATGGATTAAAGCGGATAATACTGAGGATGATGTACAGGGATTACCGGATTGAATAGTCATAAATCTTATTCTTGGTTCACCCTGATCAAACTTTATCGCAGCGGTTGTTTTGCCAGCCGACTCCATTGCTGCACAATCTATCGATGTATCCAGGATATTCAGTGTGGTGGTCGCTTTGCTTTTACCTTCGAGTGTGCCGTAAAAAGTACTGATTTGAATTGAAGATATATTATAATTACCATTGATAAGTCGTACAGTTTTATAACCATTCGTCTTTGCTTCATTAAGTGCACACTGAATATTTTCAGTATCATCTGTGCCATTGGGTTGTACTACAATCACCTGGCCGTCAAGTTCGACTTTTGTAATATCACAAGATAGATCGGCCGCATTTGCGGGAAAAATCCAACAGCTTAATAAGCAAAATAATATTACAGAAGCTGGTTTTGATACATTCTTAATATTGGTTTTCATTTCGATAGTCCCTTAATTATTATTATGATTTGCTTTAAACGACAAATGAACATATTAAGAATACCGAATAAGCAAAGTAAACTGTATTGGAATTACATCTGTTTGTATATAACAATCTGTAAACAATAATTACTTGCAAGCAGCTAAGTTTCTTATGGGTTGATCGAACAGATTAGTGCCAAAATCTGCGAAATGCTTGTGTCTGGCTAAAGCATTAATTGTTTCTTGAAGAAATATAACATGCTTTCATCCATTCAGAAATTAGATAAAAATTGGCTATTTGTCGGATCAATATTTTCTACATAGATTCACTATTTTATTAATGCCTGTGAAGCAATTCAAACAGGCTGAATACCGCTGGGGCCGGAGTCAAATGCAACCGCGATTGGCTAGATCACCTGGCCCATAACATTTGATTCCGACGCTTAAATGAATCCCGCAAATCTTGACTTCGTTATTGGCTAATCACTCAGCCTCGATCACATACTTTTGTAACCATTGTTGCTGTTCCCAGAGTACATGCAATAGAGATTCCCGTGCTCTGTAGCCATGTTGTTCATGTGGCAGCATAACCAGACGGGTATTGCCACCTAATCCCTTGATGGCTGCAAACATGCGTTCCGACTGCATTGGGAAGGTTCCAGAATTGGGGTCTTCCTTGCCATGGATCATCAGCATAGGCTCGTCAATTTTTTCTGCGTGGAAGAATGGTGACATATTGGCATACACATCCTGACCTTCCCAGAAGCTCCTTTCTTCACCCTGAAATCCAAACGGTGTAAGACTGCGGTTATAGGCACCACTGCGCGCGATTCCCGCTTTAAACAAGTCACTGTGTGCGAGCAAATTAGCAACCATAAAAGCACCATATGAATGTCCGGCAATGGCGATCTTATTTGGGTCAGCAATACCTCTGTCGACTAATACTTTGACAGCAGCTTCGGCACTGTCGACCAATTGTGTGCGGAAGTTGTCATTGGGAAGATTATCGCCACTGCCAATAATAGGCATCTTCGGGTCATCAAAAATAGCAAAGCCCTGTGCCAGATACGGCATCGGTCCCCAATAGCTTACGCGCACAAATTCATAAGGAGACTCGGTGACCTGACTGGCCACCGCCTGATCTTTATATTCCAGTGGGTAGGCCCACATTAAAATCGGTAAGGGACCATTGGCTGGATTATAGTTTGCTGGTAAATAGAGTGTGCCACTCAGATCAACTCCATCCTTGCGCTTGTATTTAATCAGTTCCTTGGTAACACCAATAAAAGCCGGCGAAGGATGGGGGAAATGTGTCAGCTGACTTAAGCCGTTGTTGTTAAGATCACGAATAAAGAAGTTGGGCTGTTCGTTTTGAGATTCACGTAGGGTCACTAAGCGGGTGGCTGCATCATTAATTATGAGCATGACTTGTTCATAGTATGGTGCTTCAGACTGCCACAAGCGCTCTTTGGTATTGGTGGAGAAGTTAAATTCATCCATAAAAGGAATATTGCCTTCAGGTGAAGCGCCTTGGCCGGTTAATAATACTTTATTGTTATCTCCCAAAACTTTGATGACATCTTCACCAAATTTATTTTTCCGGGTAACAAAATCACCAGGATCGTTATAACGATCATTGTAAGAGCGTTGCTGAAACAATACTTTCTTGGCGCTGGGTGATGCAGGTGAGAACTTCCAAGAGCGCATTTGGCGATCGCTGAAACGCCAATCTGTAACCACCGCAAATTCTTTATTGCCCCATTCGATACCAGCAAAGCGACGTTCGATATTGAGTAGTAATTTGGAAGATTTCTTAAATGGTGCAGCCCATGTGTAGACCGAATCATGATGTTTGACCTCGGCTTTCATGTCGCCGCCATCGAGTGCTTCTGCCCAGGATAATGTGGCAGCTTT
>CAXMRK010000210.1:0-11612 GCA_964195815.1 uncultured Acidimicrobiia bacterium
AAAAACAATCATGGCCTCAAACGGTTCGGCTTCCAGTATACGAGTTAAAGCATCCAGCTTGTGCACCCCACTGACCGGCCAGAAGCGTTGACGAATAGTGTCCGCTGTCTGGGTTTTAACTTTAATCGTTACTTCTGCTGAATTATTCAGATATTTACGCGCAATCCGGCGGATTTGTTCTGGCATTGTTGCCGAGAAAAGTGCTATTTGGCGCTTTGGTGGGGTTTGATCCAATATCCACTCAACATCATCAATAAAACCCATACGCAACATTTCATCGGCTTCATCCAGCACCAGCGTGCTGAGATTATTTAATTTAAGCGTACCTTTGCGCATATGGTCCATAACTCGCCCTGGTGTACCAACAACCACATGCACGCCACGCTTTAAGGCACGAATCTGGCCACCATAATCCGCCCCGCCATAGACAGGTAATACATGGAAACCCTTTAAGTAAGTGGCATATTTCTGGAACGCTTCAGCGACCTGAATAGCAAGCTCGCGCGTTGGTGCTAACACCAGCACTTGTGGGTCCTTCTGCTTAAGATCAATCCTGGATAAAATCGGTAGCGCAAAAGCCGCCGTTTTGCCGGTACCGGTCTGCGCTTGACCTACCACATCTCTACCTTCTAGCAATAATGGGATCGTCTTTGCCTGAATTGGAGAGGGGCTTTCATAGCCAACATCTTCGAGTATTCTGAGCATAAACTTACTCAGGGCCAGGTCATTAAATGACGGTGAGGTTTCGATGGTCATAGCTTTTACCAAAATAGGTGTTTGTGTTTTCGGTGGGAGAACAAGAGAAGGCCTGGCTAATAATCGTTACTTTATAAACCCCAGACTTATGCTATTGTAACGCTTTGTGATACATAGAGCACTTACTTAAAGGGTTGTGATCCTGATCAATTGGGCGGGAATTATTCAGGTAAATGGATGAACAAAGAATAATTAATAAAAAGCAGGCCAATATATGAGCAACCCAATCATTCCAAAAATTGATCAGGCGCAAATTGATGCCTATCACCAAGACGGCGTTGTCGTTGTTAGAAACGCTTTGACAGTAGAAACGCTGGTTGAATTACAAACAGCCATTGCTTCCGAAATTCTCTACCCCGGCCCCTATTACCACGGCTATTCCACTGCTGGTAGTGGTAGATTTCATGGAAATCTGCGCTTATGGGAGACCAATGAATCATTTAAAAAAATCAGCCATAAATCAAGTATTGCCGATATCGCCCAGCAATTCCTCGACTCAAGCAAAATTAATTTACTCTACGATCAGCTGTTCGTAAAAGAAGCTGAAACCTTAAACAAAACCCTCTGGCACAATGACCTGCCCTACTGGCCTATCCGTGGGTCGCAAATACTTTCGGTATGGATTACTGCGGATCGAGCAACCAAAGAAACCGGAGTTCTAGAGTTCGTTCGTGGCTCGCATTTGTGGAATAAATATTTCCAACCTAAAGTATTTGGCAAAACCAGAGCTATGGATGCTTACGAATTTAATCCCGATTATGTGGCTATGCCAGATATTGAAAAGTTTCGGGATAAATACGATATCGTTCACTGGGATTTGGAGCCAGGTGACGCCCTAGTTTTTAACGGCTTAACCGTGCACGGTGCTAATGGCAACACATCTCTGGATAGCCGCCGCCGGGGATACGTGTTGCGCCTTACCGGTGACGATGTGGTCTATGACACTCGTCTGGGAACAAACAAAAACCTACGCTCTGAAGAATTAAACGATGGCGATCCACTGGACTCCGAGCAATACCCAAAAATTCGCGGCTAACTGCCTAATAAAAAGACTATGTCTCGATTGAGAAAACTCTATAGCGGAAAAAATTATCAGCGCGCCTTATCAATAGAAGAGTTGCGTTTAATCGGTCAACGCAGAGTTCCGAATTTTGCCTTCGAATATGTGGAAGGCGGCGCAGAAACAGAAACGGCATTACAACGCAATCTGGACGCCTTCAGGCGCTATAGTTTTTTACCCTCTACTCTGGTTAACACTGCGTCTCGAAACCAGAATATTAGCTTGTTCAACAAACCATCTCGATCACCCTTAATCATTTCACCAACCGGTCTGAATGGCTTATTACATCACCGCGGTGATATTGCGTTAGCAAAAGCAGCGGCAACGGCTGGCATACCTTTTAGTTTAAGCACCGTATCCAATGCACGAATGGAAGATGTGGTTGCCGAAGCGGGCGGTAGACTATGGATGCAGCTGTATATGATGAACGACCGGAACATCGCTAGAGACATCATTACCCGCGCAGATAAAGCCGGTTATGAGGCATTAATTTTTACTACTGATGCAAATGTGTTCGGGCGCCGAGAATGGGATCTCCGAAATTATAAGCAGCCTGGACAGCTAACCCTGCGCAATAAACTCGATGTGGCTATACACCCTCGCTGGATTCGTGATGTGCTGATACCGCATGGCGTCCCGATGTTTGAGAATGTCCTCGAATATTTACCCGAGGATATGCGTAGCGTAAAAGGCGGGGTTGTTTCACTGCCGGGTCTGCTGGCACCGGATATCTCCTGGGAGGATCTGAAATGGATCAGGGATATGTGGCCGCGAAAACTTATTCTCAAAGGAGTGCTGACTACTGCCGATGCCCAACAGGCAGCCAGCTTGGGCTGTGATGGTATTATTCTGAGTAATCATGGCGGACGCCAATTGGATAGTAGTGTTGCCCCAATTGAAGTCTTGCCTGAAATTGTCAACAGCGTGGGCGAACAACTCACGGTGTTAATAGACAGCGGTTTCAGGCGCGGTAGCGATGTATTGAAAGCACTGGCACTCGGAGCAGACGGGGTAATGATTGGGCGACCAGCATTGTATGGCCTGGCTGCGGGCGGGCAAGCAGGGGTCGAGCATGCCCTATCTTTATTAATGCAAGAAATTGATCTTGTATTAGGTCAGCTCGGCTGTTGTTCATTAGCTGATCTGGGCCCACATCTACTGGTAGATAATGGACACAGCATTTAGCCTATAAATAAACCACAATGAGTTATCGTTGTAACTTTCTAACTGCGCTGGCTTACTTATCTGGAGATATTATGGAGATTAAACAGGGCGACCATGTGGGTTCCTTAATCCTGCCTGAAATTAAAGGCGGTGACTACGATTTAGAAGCCGTGCTAGGCAAGCGATTCCTGCTTGGGTTTTTCCGTTTTGCATCTTGCCCTTTCTGTAATATGCGATTGCACCAATTGGTAGTGCGACATACAGAATTACCAGATAATTTCGAGATAGTGGCGATTTTCGACTCGCCGTTACATAACCTACAGCGGTATTCCAGCGGACATAATGCACCCTTCCCGATTCTCGCTGATGAAAAAAATATTTACTATAAAAAGTTTGGGGTCAGGCATTCTATCTGGGGAATGTTTGTGGGTATGGTGAAACGTTTTCCAACCCTGTTATATGCCATGTTTGCCAAAGGCTATATTCCATGGACCGTTAAAGGCAGCATGACAACCATGCCTCTTGACCTGCTGATTGACGAAAATGGCATTATTCAGCAGGTTTATTCGGGCAAAGACGAGGGTGACCACATGCCTTTTGAAACCATTCTGGCGTTTGCCAATAATAAAATAGAATCCTGATCAGCACTGCTCTTCCGAATGAAGCGCTTCTCTATTATTTTCATATTGTTGACCTTTTACACCGGGCTGCTTACAGCTGATGAAGTGAGGATTGCTGTTGCCAGTAACTTTGTCTCAACCCTGAAGCCTTTAGCCATACAATTTGAACAAGAAACCGGGCACAAAATTATTTTGGCAGCGGGTTCTACGGGTAAACACTATGCTCAAATCAGTCATGGGGCTCCATTTGATCTTTTTTTTGCTGCTGACCATGTGCGCCCTCGTTTATTGGAACAACAAGGCCATGCTATTAAGGGCACCCGCTTTACCTATGCATTTGGACAGCTGGTTCTTTGGAGCCCTTGGCAAGCATTGTCTGACACTAATACCGGATTCAATCCAGACTCTGCAACGCAGGGCTTAAACTGGATTTTTGAGCACATCAGTTTTCGCTTTATTGCAATTGCGAATCCAGCCCTGGCCCCTTATGGTAAAGCCGCACAGGAAGTGCTGGAAAAACACAACTTTTGGGATAGGTTTGCGGAGATTACTGTACGCGGAGAAAATATTTCACAGGCCTATCATTTTGTTAAAAGCGGTAATGCACAGATAGGTTTTGTGGCTTATTCACAAATCCTTGCTGATGAATCGGTTAAACCGAACAGCTACTGGGAAGTCCCTGCTTCTGAATACCAGCCAATAGAACAACAAGCTATTATGCTTCAAGATAAGCCGGCAACAAGGGCTTTTATCACTTTTTTAAACAGCCCTTTAGCAAAACGCATTATTCAGCAACACGGTTATTTAACCGCTGATCAAATGGGGCCATAATAGACTAGATTATGTTCTCTGAAGCTGACCTTACCGCCCTATTTATTACCCTGAAGCTCGCAGGCCTAACAACCCTGATCCTACTGCTTTTGGGTACTCCTTTGGCTTGGTGGTTATCCCGAAGTCAATGGCGCTGGAAATTTTTCCTCGAAGCCCTGCTCGCACTACCTCTGGTATTGCCACCCACTGTTCTTGGCTTTTATTTATTAATCGCCCTTGGGCCCGAGGGCCCTATTGGGGGTTTATTTGAATTATTTGGATGGAACGCTCCGACCTTCAGCTTTACCGGTTTGCTCATTGGCTCAGTTATTTATTCCATGCCTTTTGTTATCCAGCCCTTACAGAATGCTTTTACTGCCATCGGTACACGACCGATGGAGGTTGCTGCTACCTTAGGAGCCTCACCGTTGGATCGTTTTTTCAGTATAGCTGTGCCTTTGGCCCGCCCTGGGTTTATCACTGCTGCCGTTTTGGGCTTCGCCCATACTTTAGGAGAATTTGGTGTTGTGTTGATGATCGGCGGCAACATTCCCGGTAAAACTCAGGTCGTCTCAATCACAATTTACGATCATGTAGAACAACTTAACTACAATCAGGCACATTGGCTCTCTGCAGGCTTGCTTGTACTGTCATTTATTATGCTGGTAATGGTTTACGCCTTGAATCGGCGCTTTGCCTTAATTAAATTATGAGTATTCGCGCCAGCTTCAATTTTCCTCTGTCAAACTTTCCACTTGCGGTTGACCTGAATTTGCCAGACCAGGGAATCAGCGCTATCTTTGGACCTTCCGGTTGTGGAAAAACCACCCTGTTACGCCTTATGGCTGGCCTGGAGCGCTGTGATAATGGCATTTTCCGCATTGGTAACCGTGTTTGGCAAGATCAAGACTTTTTTTTGCCAACCCACAAGCGGGCATTGGGTTATGTGTTTCAAGAGGCCAGCCTGTTTCCACATCTAAATGTTGAAGCCAATATTAAATATGGTCTCAAACGCAAAAACCAATCAACGGAAACACGATCGTTTGATGCATTGATCCAGTTATTGGGTGTTGATGACTTGCTCAATAGAAATGTAACCACACTGTCTGGTGGTGAAACTCAGCGTATTGCTATTGCCCGGGCTTTAGCAAGCCAGCCAGATCTTCTGCTAATGGATGAACCCTTTAGCGCCATAGATTCGCAACGTAAACAAGAAATACTCCCCTATCTGCAGAGATTGCATGCCGAGTTAAAAATTCCGGTTGTCTATGTGACCCACTGCTTAGAGGAGGCTTCGCAGTTAGCTGATCAGCTTGTGGTAATGGAAAACGGGATGGTTACAGCTGAAGGCGAAACCACCAGCATGCTGACCCGTCTTGATTTGCCACAAATCAACTCAACAGAAAGGGTCTCCATAATTGATGCGCGGGTTGCTAATATTGATACCGAATTTGCGCTGAGTTATCTGGATTTCCCTGGCGGGCAATTTTCACTGCCCGCGAAAGATCTAAGCATGGGGCAGTCAATCAGAATTCAGGTAGCAGCCCGGGATGTATCACTTTCCCTTGAGCATGCTCAAAACAGCAGTATTTTGAATATTTTTCCTGCCATTGTTGTCGAAACCATAAACGATGGTGATTCCCAGGTTTTGGTGCGATTGGCGCTCAAGCAAAGCCAGTTGCTATCCCGCATTTCCAAAAAGTCAGCCAATGCACTTAAACTAGTCCCAGGAACGTCTGTATTCGCTCAAATTAAGACAGCAGCATTACTTAGCTGATAAGCAGTAACAAACTGTGTTCAGTTTATAATTTAGCAACAAGGAACTACTATGCAAACACCTAAAATTTTATTTACTCTATTAACTTCATCTCTCTGTTACCTCTTCTTAGCGACCACCAGCTGTTTTGCTGGGGCAGTCTCTGTTGAATCAGGAAAACAACTCTTTAACAACCATGAACTGGGTGGCTCAAAAACCGATAAAAGCTGTAATAGTTGTCATGATAGCGGCAACGGTCTTGAAATGTCTCTAAATAACACTAACCTTGAAAAACAAATCAACCGCTGTGTGGTTGGTGCTTTGCAAGGTGAAGCGTTAATAGTTGATTCAGATGAGATGCAGTCTGTGAAAAAATATCTGATTTCACTTGGTCAGTAACTACTATTTTACCGTTTTAATTAATTTAAAAAGGAAATACCATGCAAGCCCTGCCACACAAATATCAAGTCACTGCAAACTCAGCCAACAACCAGACGGTCATACTCACTTCCGCTGGGTTGCCCGCGCTGGAAACAGACGCGCCTGCTGAATTCGGAGGTCCTGGTGATCTTTGGTCGCCGGAGACATTGCTAGCTGGTGCTGTAGCTAATTGTCTGATTTTGTCTTTTCGAGCTATTGCTAGAGCCTCAAAGCTAGAATGGATAAGCATTGATTGTGATGTTGAGGCCCTACTCGAGCGGGTAGACAGAGTAAATAAATTTACCGAAATCACACTTAAAGCCAAACTCGTTATACCTTCTGCCTCGAGCCAGGCAATGGCTGAAAAACTGCTGGATAAATCGAAAAGCGTCTGCCTGATAACCAACTCAATGACAGCAGAAGTGTATTTGGAGAAAATGGTTGTTACTGAGTAAAGCTAAATAATAGCGAATATTAATGTAATTTAGCATTTTATGGTGATATTTAAATATTAAAAAAACCTCCGCGGAATGTAGTTATTCCGTGGAGGTTTTTGGCAGCTGATTGCTTTTAAAAATCTATATTAACCGCATCCAGAGCATTATCTTCAATAAATTCACGGCGTGGTTCTACTTCATCACCCATCAAGGTGGTGAATATTTCATCCGCCGTAACAGCATCATCAATAGTCACCTGTAGCAAACGCCTGGTTTCTGGATTGACCGTTGTATCCCAGAGTTGTTCCGGATTCATTTCACCAAGACCTTTGAAACGTTGAAAACTTCGACCCTTCCGACTTTCAACCATGAGCCAGTTGTAAGCCTCCGCAAATGATTTAACGGCTGATTCTGTCTTGCCGCGGTGGACAATTGCCCCCGTCTGGATGAGTCCATGCAGTGATTCTGCAAGCTTGGCAATCAATAGGTAGTCTGCGCTATTAAAGAACCGTTGACCGACAAATGACGTCTCGGTCACACCATGTGTTGTTCTCTGTATATTTATACCGAGGCGATCCTCTTTTTGTGCTACCTCAACTTTATAACTAATAGCTGTAGGTGCAACCGCATTTAAACAGACATTAATACCGGCACACCAATCATCCCACTCTTGTTCGCTTGCATCTTTATTTATTGTTTTATAATCAACTAGTTGATTAATAAATTCCGGGTCATAGCGATGACCCAAACGCTCGACCACAGAGAGCACAGTCATATAATTTCGAACCAGGTTTTCTAAGCCTTCACCTGACAGCGGTGGTGCATCTTTATCGTAAATAAGAGAGGCGTTATCCATTGCCCGCGCAAGCAGGTATTCATTTAGCTCCGCATCATCTTTCAGGTAGTGCTCCTGCTTACCTTTCTTGATTTTATACAAAGGGGGCTGACCAATATAAATATAACCATTTTCTACCAATTCAGGCATTTGCCTATAAAAGAAGGTCAATAACAATGTACGAATATGAGAACCGTCGACATCAGCATCCGTCATAATAATGATTCGATGGTACCGCAGCTTGTTGATATCGAACTCATCCTTACCAATACCACAACCCAAAGCAGTAATTAAAGTCCCGATCTCTTGTGACTGTAACATCTTGTCAAATCGTGCTTTTTCAACATTTAGTATCTTTCCGCGTAAAGGTAAAATCGCCTGGAATTTGCGATTTCTGCCCTGTTTCGCAGAACCACCCGCAGAATCACCCTCCACCAGAAATATTTCAGACAAACTAGGATCCTTTTCCTGACAATCCGCTAACTTACCAGGCAAGCCCGCGATATCTAGCACACCCTTTCTACGTGTCATGTCTCTTGCTTTACGAGCCGCCTCGCGCGCTCGAGACGCATCAACAACTTTTGAGGTAATTAGTTTGGCCTCTGTGGGGTTTTCAAGTAAAAACTCTTTTAGTGAAGAGCTAACCATGGACTCAACCATGGGCTTAATCTCTGAAGACACCAGCTTATCTTTCGTTTGTGATGAAAACTTGGGGTCAGGTACCTTAACTGACAAAACCGCTAACAGTCCTTCGCGGCAATCATCACCACTCATATTAGATTGATCTTTTTTACCCTGACCAGATGATTCAATATATTGATTAACGGTCCGGGTTAGCGCGGACCTGAAACCAGCTAAATGGCTACCGCCATCCCTTTGTGGAATGTTGTTAGTAAAGCAATAAACACCCTCCTGATAGGAATCAGTCCACTGCATCGCCACCTCACAAGCAACCCCGTCAATTTCTTTATTAAACGCTATAACAGTTTGATGTAAAGGTGTTTTTTTCTTTCCAAGGTATTCTACAAATGAACTGATCCCACCCTCATAAGAGAAAATCTTAGACTTGTCATTGCGCTCATCACGAAGCTCAATATAAACACCCGAATTAAGAAATGACAACTCACGCAAACGCTTGGCTAGAACATCATATTGGAATTCAACATCAGCAAAAATTTCGGCACTGGGTACAAAACGGATAAGCGAACCCGTTTTATCAGTATCACCCACAGACCGCATAGGTTCTTGTGGAACACCCAAGTGATAGGTTTGTTGCCAAACCTTGCCATCACGGCATATTTCAAGCTCTAGCAAGTCTGATAAAGCATTAACAACAGAAACACCTACACCGTGCAGTCCGCCTGATACCTTATAAGAGTTATCATCAAACTTACCACCCGCGTGCAAAACAGTCATAATAACTTCTGCGGCCGAAACACCCTCTTCTTCGTGAATATCGACAGGAATGCCCCGTCCGTTATCACTCACACTGACGCTACCGTCTTCATTAATACTGACGACGATTTTGTCGCAATGACCAGCAAGGGCCTCATCTATACTGTTATCAACAACCTCAAACACCATATGATGCAGACCGGTACCATCGTCTGTATCACCAATATACATACCAGGACGCTTGCGTACAGCATCCAGACCTTTTAATACTTTAATACTGGTCGAATCGTAATTCTGACTCATTAAGAGCGCTCCATTTAATATACAAAAAACCCAAACACAGCCTAGGTTTAAGCTCGATTTATAGTTTGGATTGTTTACTGTTCTTTACTTAAATAATTACTGATGATTATACCATTTTTTGGAATTTTCCGTGTTCCACGTGAAACACAGTGTAATCAGTCTGACTAAGCGATAACTCATCAATCCAGGCTGGTAGTTTGGGCTCTACAGAAGTTATCCACATTTGATTGTTGGTGTTATAAATATCACGTAGTAAGCGTGAAAGTGTAGCGCTATCGAACTCTGACGCCGGGTCATCCAATAAGATTATGGGTACAATCCCGCTTTTTTTAAGATGTGTTGTTTGCGCAATTAGCAGTGCGCTTGCCAGGGCTTTTTGCTGGCCTCGTGAAAAACGGTCTTTAATTCGATCCCTGAATAACAACAAATCAATATTAGCTCTATGCGGGCCACCTAAGGTTTGTCCAGCATCGATATCTCTTTGGCGGTTCAACTGTAAATATTCCAAATAGCCTTCACCCCTCCAACCCTTATTATATTCTAAATTTAATTCTGGAATATCCGGTGCAATTACAGGTAACGTCTCCATAATAATCGGTCTTAGCTGGTTGAACGCTTGTCGACGAAAAGCACTTATGCTCTCGGCAGATTCTGCTAATTGCTTATCAAGGGCATCAAGGATGGTATTGTTTTCACTATTATGCTGTCGTTTTAATAATGCGTTGCGCTGTTTAAGACAACGATGGAAGCGATACCAGGTTGATAAAAAAGCTGGTTTCACGTGAAACACTGACCAATCCAAATAGCGTCGCCGATAGTCAGGGCCGCCATCAACGAGCAAATGACTGTTTGGTTCAAACAACACATGTGGAAGGAGGTGGGCCATGCCAGATCGCTGTTTCATATCTTCACCATCTAAGCGTCCCCGCCAGCTACTGGCGCCGCGCTCAATGCCCAGACGATGTGTTTTGCCTTTGTTTTCCAGCAAACAATGAAGTTGTAAAATTTTATTTATTGGCCCGATAAGGTCTTTGTGATTACCGCTGCGAAAGCTTCGGCCCTTAGATAACAGTACTAGCGTTTCCAGTAAACTGGTTTTTCCTGCACCATTTGGCCCAAGAATAAAGTTCAGGTGAGGGTGTGGCTCAACATCAGCCTGCTCAATATTACGAAAATTGCTTACACTAAGCTTCAGTACCTGCACTATTTAATGTCTAATTCTTACCACTAATAAGCTTACAACTTAAGAGGCATAACGACATGACGCACGCTGTCATTATCAGGCTCGGTTACCAGGCAGCTTGAGCTCGGGTCCTGCATCGCCATTACTACCAGCTCGCTATCTAAGGCATTGAGAGCATCCAGAAGATAAGTTACATTAAACCCAAGCTGGGTGTTTTCCATGTTTTGCTCAATCGTCAGATTTTCTACAGCTTCTTCTTGATCTCTGTTGTGTGCAACAATTTTCATATTATTATCAATGAGTTCCAGGCGTACACCATGATATTTTTCATTTGATAAAATTGAAACGCGTTGTAATGCTCGAATCATTTCTGCACGGTCTGTTTGTAAGGTCTTTTCCGCACCCACTGGAATAACTGCTTCGTATTCCGGGAAACGACCATCAATGAGTTTGGAGGTAAATGTTACATCGCCACGAACCAGACGCACAAATTTTTCAGCCAGCCCCAGCTCAATATTCTGATCACTATCGGATAACATTCTTATCAGCTCAAGAACGCCTTTGCGCGGGACAATCAGCTTGAGATCGTTGCTGAGATTCTGTTTAGTCTGCATGTCACAAAGAGCCAGGCGGTGGCCATCGGTAGCGACAGTGCGTAATAGATCGTTGCTGAGATCGAATAATAATCCGTTTAAATAGTAGCGAACATCACCATTAGCCATTGCAAATGCTGTTTTATCCAGCAATTTCTTCAGACCCTTTTCTTCGACCTGAATGGTTTCCATTGAATCAGTGGCCTCAATTGCAGGGAATTCTGAAGCGGGCAGGGTGCTTAAAGTAAAACGACTACGGCCCGCTTTAACCAGAACACGT
>CAXMRK010000211.1:0-20297 GCA_964195815.1 uncultured Acidimicrobiia bacterium
GTGGGTTCCTGCAAAATGGGACCAGATGAAAAAGAATGTGTTGTCGATCCACGTCTGAAAGTCTACGGACTGGAGGGGCTTCGTGTCATCGACAGCTCTATCATGCCGAAAATCTGTGGTGGTAACACGATGGCACCTTCCATCATGATTGGAGAAAAGGGCGCAGATATGATTAAAGAAGACTGGTGCTAACAGCTAATATGGAATCAAATTTCAGGGAAAATCCACTGTATGGCTTCATAAGCACTGAGGTTTGTCACTTTATAAGTTAGCTGGATGCTGGTATTTAAGCTTTTTCTTCCAACTCTTCCCAACGTGCAAATACGCTCTCTAGCTCTGTCTCTAACTCTGCATATTGTTTTTGGGTTTTAGCAATTTTATGCTGATCTTGTTGGTAAAAATCAGCGGTTGCCATTTGTGCTTGCAATAGTTTCTGTTGCTGTTCGAGTTTTTCCAGTTTTGCCGGTAATTTCCCGAGTTCCTGGCGTTCAACATAGCTAATGGTATTGCCCGATGGGGCTGATTTTTTTCTGGATTTATTAGATTTTGCCTGTTGCAAGGCTTCGGCAGGTTTGGTTTGCCGCAGCCAATCTTCATAGCCGCCGATGTATTCATTCACTTCACCATGGCTTTCAAAGACAATAGTTGAGGTTACAACATGATCCAGAAATGCACGGTCATGTGAAATCAGCAATACCGTTCCCGCATAGTCAATCAAACGTTCTTCGAGCAGGTCAAGGGTATCTGAATCAAGATCGTTGGTCGGTTCATCCAGTACTAGCATATTGGAAGGGCGGCTGAATAACCGAGCCAGGAGTAGGCGGTTTCTTTCACCACCAGAGAGTGCTTTAACCGGCTGTCTGACCCGATCTGGTTCGAACAGGAAATCACGTAGATAAGAAATCACATGCCGGTCTTTACCGTTGACAGTAATAGTATCGCTGCCGTCAGCAATATTATCCTGAACACTTTTGTTTTCATCCAGCACCGAACGGTGTTGGTCAAAGTAGGCGACTTCTAGTTTTGTACCCAGCTTGACTGTTCCTGATTTTGGTTGCAGTTGGCCAAGCAGCAGCCGGATTAGAGTAGTTTTACCAGCTCCATTAGGGCCAATAATGCCGACTTTATCACCGCGTAAAATGGTAGTGCTGAAGTCTTTGATGACTGGCTCGTCATCCGGTTTGTCATCCCATGTATAGCTGATATTTTCAGCCTCAAGAACAATTTTCCCGGATTTATCGGCGGTTTGAATATTTACTTTTGCACTTCCAGAAACATTGCGTCGCTCAGCCCGCTCCCTGCGTAATGCCTCAAGTGCACGAACCCTGCCTTCGTTACGAGTACGCCGTGCTTTGATGCCTTGACGAATCCATACTTCTTCCAGGGCGAGTTTTTTATCAAACAAGGCATTTTCTTTATCTTCATCTTCAAGCGATTTTTGTTTACGACTCACATAGGTTGGATAATCACCGGGCCAGTCGCTTAGCTTGCCGCGGTCAATTTCAATAATTCGAGTAGATAGCTTTTGCAAAAACACACGATCATGGCTGATAAACAAGAGGCTGCCTTTCCATTCCAGCAAGAATTTTTCCAACCAGATGATAGACTCTATATCCAGATGGTTAGTGGGTTCATCCAAGAGCAGTAAATCGGGTTGATTAACCAGTGCGCGTGCTAATAGAACCCGGCGTTTCAAACCACCTGAAAGGGCATTGAAATCGATATCGCCATCAAGCTGAAGTTTTGAAATAATTGCTTCCAGACGGGTTGATATTTCCCAACCGCCTTCAGCTTCGAGTTGATGCTGGCATTCACCTAGCTGGTCAAGTAGATGATCATTCCCACCCACAGAGATCTCGTGCAATAAATGGTAGTAATTGCTTAGCAGTCTTCCGGCTTTATCGAGACCATCAGCGACGACTTCATTAATTGTGCCATCCAGATTGGCGGGCACTTCCTGATTTAGTTTGGCAATGCGAATACCCGGAGGGATATTTATGCTGCCATCGTCTGCTTGAATTTCAGCATTGATAAGTTTTAGCAAAGTTGATTTACCAGCACCATTGCGGCCCAGCAGACAGACCCGTTCGTTGGCATCAATCTGTAAATTGATGTCATCAAGCAAAGCAGGGGAGCCAAAACTAAGGCTGACGTTTTTAAGTGTAATTAATGGCATTGGAATCAACTGGAAAATGGGCACTCATTATACTTCAATCACGATAGCCAACTCGTGCTGATGCTATAATTCGCGCCACAATTGAACCCGGTAATACTCATTTCAGCCAAATTCGCTGAAGAGAATCTAAATAATGCTCAAATTTGACCAAATCAGCCTTCGACGTGGAACTAAACTGTTACTACAGGATGTTAGTTTTCAGGTCCATCGTGGTCAGCGACTTGGCTTGCTCGGGGCTAATGGTTCAGGCAAATCATCTCTTTTTGCCATGCTTCGTGGTGAAATCGACTCGGATGTGGGTGACTTTAGTGTTAACCCCAATGATGTAGTTGCACATGTTGCACAGCATAGTCCCAGTGGGGAGCAAACAGCACTGGATTATGTGATCGATGGTGATCAGCGCTTGCGCGAAATTCAAGCGGCTATTGCTGCTGCTGAGATCAGTGAAGATACCGATGCGCTACATCATTTATATCCTGAGCTGGATGCTATCGACGGTTATACAGCAACTCAGCGTGCAGCACGGCTCTTGCACGGTCTGGGTTTTCCTGCCGTAGATGTCGAAAACCCGGTGGGCAGTTTTTCTGGGGGCTGGCGAATGCGCCTCAATTTAGCTCAGGCATTGATGTGCCGCTCAGATATTCTGTTGCTGGACGAGCCGACTAACCATCTTGATTTACCAACCATTATTTGGCTGGAACGCTGGTTAAGACGTTATCAGGGTATTTTGATGTTGATTTCTCATGATCGGGATTTTCTGGATGGCACCTGTACCCGCATTGCTTCAATTGAACATCAAACCATTTTTCTATATTCAGGCGATTACAGCCAGTATGAAAGGCAGCGCGCAGAGCGATTATCGCAACAGCAGGCTAGCTATGTAAAACAGCAGGACGAAATAAAACATATCCAGTCCTACGTTGACCGTTTCCGTTATAAAGCCAGTAAAGCCAAGCAAGCCCAGGCGCGTTTGAAAATGCTGGAAAGAATGACAGTAATTGCACCGGCACATGTTGATTCGCCGTTTCATTTCCAGTTTTTCAAGCCTGAGAAAATGCCACGTGAACTACTGAAAATTGAGGAGGCCACAGCGGGTTATGTTGTTGATGGGGATAAGCTTGAGATCATTCAACCCTTTAACTTCCGCATAGCTGCTGGTGACCGTGTGGGCATTTTGGGTGTTAATGGTGCTGGTAAATCGACTCTGGTTAAAGCATTAGCAGATGGCAGCACATTATTGGCTGGCAACCGGGAATTAACAAAAGACTGCAAAATCGGCTATTTTGCCCAACATCAGTTGGAGCAATTACATGCCGATGAAAGCCCGCTCTGGCATATTGAACAAGTTGCAGGTAATGCTACCCGGCAACAATTACTTAATTTTCTCGGCGGTTTTGATTTTCGAGGGGAGCAGGTTACGGCTCCAGTTGCACCACTTTCCGGGGGTGAAAAATCACGTCTGGCACTCGCACTTATTATCTGGCAACGACCAAATTTACTGTTGCTGGATGAACCAACTAACCACCTGGACATGGAAATGCGTCAAGCTCTGTCATTGGCATTAGCAGAGTATGAAGGCGCCTTGCTGGTTATTTCGCATGACCGACATTTGTTGCGTAGCGTGTGTGATTCTTTGGTAACAGTACACAATAATCAGCTCAAACCGTTTGATGGCGATCTTGATGATTGGTCGGCCTGGATGCGTGCTCAGGACAGCGACAAATCCAGCTACAATAAAGCAGAGAAACAAACAAGCAAGCAGGAACCGAGAGCTAGTTCACAAGCCAAACCCAAAATCAGCAAACAGCAACGGCAAATGCAGAAACAGCAACAGGCGCTATTGCGGCAACAAGTACAACCCCATCGGAAACGTTTACAACAGGTTGAAAATGAACTGGGAAAGCTAACCGCTCAGCAACAGCAAATTGAGCAACAACTCAATGACGAATCAATTTATTCTGATGATGCACGCAAACTTGAACTGAAACAGTTGCTGGATCAGCAAGCCCAGATCGTAAAGGCAAAGAAGGCGGGAGAGCTAGACTGGATTGAAGCAGCAGGGCAATTAGAACAGGCCGAGGCTGAATTGGCAGGAGATGCAAATACCAGTGTCTGAACTGCAATCAGCGAACTGTAAAGTATGTTGCTCAGATTTGGAGAGAATAGCTAAGGCACAAGAGTTTGCAAAGCTGCATCAGTTGCATTTTTGTGAGTTGTCTAATAATGGCCTGTTTCTAGATTTTGTTGCTGACGGTTTATGTTTACGTGATGACAAGTTAATACTTTCTGTTGATTTTCTCACTGGACAAACAGCACACCGACAAAAATACGGTGGCGGCCGCGGTCAGCCTTTGGCACGTGCTGTTGGAATAAAACAGGGCAAGGGGTTACCTACTATTGTTGATGCTACTGCAGGTCTAGCAGGTGATGCATTTGTGCTTGCATCTCTAGGTTGTTCGGTGCAGATGATTGAGCAATCTCCTATTGTTGCGGCCCTGGTTGAGGATGCAATATCACGTGCCAGCTGTGATCAGGATTTTCAGAAGATATTAGTTACTGGTTTTAGCATGCAGTTGGGTAACAGTATAGATGTGCTCACTGAAATTGCTGCAGACAGACCACCAGACACCGTCTATTTAGATCCTATGTTCCCTGACAGAAGTAAATCTGCTGCGGTTAAAAAAAATATGCAAATGCTTCAGCGTTTGCTGGGGCACAGTGATGATGAAGCTGGTTTGTTACAGGCCGCTCGTCAATGTGCAATCAAACGAGTCGTGGTTAAACGTCCAAAAGGTGCACCTTGGCTGGCTAAGGTCCAACCTTCCTCAGAAATTCGCAGTCGTAAGACTCGATACGATCTATATTTGCCTGAATAAGCGTTCTTTTGTGTTCTCTGTTTCTGGAGAAACTCTTGCAAAACATCTGCGTTGAATGCACGATAATTTTTCTTGTTTATTAAAACATCGTGGAGAGGGTATATGCGCAGATCCATTCTAATCACCGGTTGTAGTTCCGGATTTGGTCGTCAATTGTCGGAACAACTCGCCCGGAATGGCGATTGTGTGTATGCAACAATGCGGGGAACAAATGACAAAAATGCGAAAGTTGCCAGTGAGTTGCGTGATCTGGCTGCCGCTGAAAATTTGAAATTGGTGGTTCTGGAGCTTGATGTTACCTCGGCAGACTCGGTAGCTGCAGTTGCAAATAGAGTTATTGAGGAGACAGGAGCGCCTGATGTTATCGTTAATAACGCTGGGCAGATGTTTATAGGCATTACCGAAGCATTCACTGCTGAAGAACTCAGTCGGCAACTGGATGTAAACGTGGTTGGCGTGCATCGAGTGAATCGGGCCTTTTTACCAGCCATGCGTGAGCGCGGTGAAGGCCTGATTATTAATATCAGCTCGATTGCCGGTCGTTTATCCGCACCTTTCTTTGGTGTATACCATGCCAGCAAATGGGCCGTAGAAGGATATTCTATGGCACTTAGAGGGGAGCTCGCATCTTCTGGTGTTGATGTCGTTGTAGTTGAGCCTGGGCCATTTGCAACAGAACTTTTTGGTAGTAGTCCTCAGCCTGAAGGCAAAGACAACGTGGCGGCTAGCTATCCGGATATAGCCCACCAGACTTTTCAAAACATGGGCAGTGCATTTGATCAAATGTTTGAGAATGCAGAAATGCCAACGGATCCCGGCGCTGTCGTTGATCTGATTGCAGGACTCATTGATATGCAAGCGGGTACTCGGCAGTTTCGAAATGTAGCGGGTATCGATTTTGGGGTGCGTGAACGAAATGCTGCTGCAGCTCCATTTGACGAGGCAGTGCTTGAAGATTTTGGGATGACAGAATTTGCAAACTTTGTAGCTAAAAAAATATAAGCTGTAATGGTATTAGATTCATTTCGTTATTCAATAACTTGATAACACAATAAGCTCAAAACCAATACAGTTGGTTGCCATGGAAGCATTGTGCGTTTCCATGGCATTCACTCGTGTCATTACCTGTATAAGATTTCTATCAGGCGCCTTAAATTAATTAAAACTACTTGGAAGTACTACTAATTGTGTAGAAAAAATAACTCAATGGCCTTAATCCCCGCTACAATCTCTTAGACCTTTTGGTTTTATTGGCTGATAAAAATATGCGAGATATATACTTTCCTGAAAAAGACCAGGCTCTACGAAAAGATGTCCGTGTGCTGGGCGCTATGGTTGGTGACATCCTGTCAGAACAGCAAGGCATAGCGTTTTTGCAGCAAGTCGAAGCGGTTCGACTGGCAGCTATTGGCCGACGTGAACAGGATACTGGCGCGGCACAGCATCTTGATAGCTTACTTACCGGGATGGAGATTAGTGATGCGGGCAGCTTGGTACGTGCCTTTACCACCTATTTTCAGGTTGTCAATCTAGCCGAAAAAGTGCATAGAATAAGACGCCGCAGAGATTATCAAAGAAAAGGTGTAAAAGCACAGGCAGGTGGTTTGCTTGCGGTAATTAAAGAATTGAATTCATGTACGCTCAAAGAAATGATGAATGTGCTTGAGGGTATTAGTATTGAACCCGTCATGACTGCACATCCGACCGAGTCTACTCGACGTACTTTGTTAGAAAAAGAACAAACAATTTTGCGCCTATTAGTGTCGCGTTTAGACCCATCAAGAACGCCCGAAGAAGAGTCAGCCGCTTTGGCTCGTGTACGTGCTGCTGTTACCAGCAACTGGCAGACTGAAATGTATCCACAACAGAGGCTTTCAGTTCGTAATGAGATGGAGCATGTCCTGTTTTATTTGACCGATGTGCTTTATCGGGTAGTGCCGCCATTTTATGAAAGCCTGCAACAGGCGCTCGAATCGAGCTGGGAAGGTGCGCAACAGGAGTCTTTGCCAACCTTACTGCGCTTTGGATCCTGGGTAGGTGGGGATATGGATGGAAATCCAAATGTCAGCGGGGTTACGATCAGGCGATCACTCGAATACCAGCGTCGCGAGATTATTAAAAAATACTTACCTGAAATGCGTTCGCTCTCACGTTTTCTCAGCCAGTCTTTAACCGAAGTAGACGTCAGTGAAGCGGTGTTAAAACAGTTGGATGATTATCAGCAATTACTGCCCCAAGAAGCAGAAAAAATCGGACAGCGTATTCGCAATATGCCTTACCGTTGTTTGCTTAAATTGATGATGGCAAGGTTGCAAGGTGTTTTAGACAACTCAACCGGGGCGTATCAAAATTCGCAGGAGTTTCAGGCTGATCTTGAATTGATACGTCAGTCACTGGCGATGAACAAGGGCGAGCATGCGGGTATGTTTGGCCTAAATCGTTTACAAGTTCGTGAAAAAACGTTTGGTTTTCATCTGGCGACATTGGATATTCGTCAGGATTCATTGGTGCACCGGCAGGTCATCGCAAAAATATTAGCTGATGATGGCTGGCTTAATGCAGATGCTGATAGTCGTGCTGATCGCTTAACCGATTTACTCTCATCAGCCGAATTACCAAATTTACCAGATGATGAATTTGTTGCTAAGACCATTGAAGTTTTTCGCAGTATTGCCTGGGGTCAGAAGTCCTTTGGTCCGCATGCTCTAGGTCCTTATATTATCAGCATGACCCAGGGTGCAGATGATGTTCTCAGCGTACTATTTTTAGCGCGCATGGCTGGATTGGTTGATGCAGATGGAAATGTACCACTTGATGTAACACCGTTATTGGAAACTGTCGGTGACCTCCAGCACGGCGAAGTTATCTTAAAACGTTTATTTACTGACCCGGTTTATTCTGCGCATCTTATAGTCAGAGATCAGCGTCAAATAATAATGGTGGGTTATTCAGATTCGAATAAGGATGGTGGATTGGTCTCTGCCCGCTGGGCTTTGGCAAGCGCCCAGTCGCAACTGGCTGAAGTAGCCAGAGATTATAAAATCCGGCTTGGTTTTTTCCATGGCCGTGGTGGCACTGTCAGCCGTGGTGGCGGAAATATTGTCGCGGGTATTCTTGGTGCACCTCCGGGTACAGTAAACGGCTTTTTACGGGTGACAGAGCAGGGTGAAGTCATCAACCAAAAATATGGCAACCGCTCCCTGGCAGAACGCAATCTTGAATTAGCTACAGCGGCCACTATAAAAAGCAGTTTGTCTGAAACTGCCGCAGCAAAAGACCACTGGCAGGATGTGATGAACTTTATGGCACGAAGTTCCAAAGCCTGCTATCGCCAACTGGTTTATGAACATCCTCAGTTCGTTGATTATTTCCGCAATGCAACGCCTATCGATGTGATTGAGCGAATGGGGATTGGTTCACGTCCAGCCTCGCGTCGCTCCGGTGGTGGAGTGGAAAACCTAAGGGCTATTCCCTGGGTGTTTTCCTGGGCCCAATGTCGCATCAGCCTGCCAGCAGCCTATGGAATGGGTAGTGCATTGTCGCTGGCGGTGGAAAAATTTGGTGTCGACACATTAAAGGGTATGGCTCAGGAATGGCTATTTTTTGGCAGTATGTTGTCGGATGTCGAAATGGCTCTGGCAAAATCCGATCTCGATATTGGTAAGCATTATCAGGTTTTGGCACCTGAGGCGAGCAAGCTAGTCTTTGATTTGATCGATACTGAGTTACGCTTAACCCGCTCAATGATTCTTGATTTAAAAGAGCAGGATGATTTGCTCGATGGTGAACCCGCTTTGCAGCGGTCAATTCGTTTACGTAACCCCTATGTTGATCCCATGAGCTTGTTGCAAGTGGATTTGTTAAAACGCTGGC
Organism: uncultured Acidimicrobiia bacterium; assembly: GCA_964195815.1. Taxonomy (GTDB): domain Bacteria; phylum Pseudomonadota; class Gammaproteobacteria; order Xanthomonadales; family SZUA-36; genus SZUA-51. Next base: position 8,926 of record CAXMRK010000211.1, read on the forward strand.
GGGCAGATGATCGCCGTGATCCTGATTTACTTGAAGCTTTGTTAGTCACAGTTAACGGTATTGCTCGGGGGATTCAAAATACCGGCTAACAATACGGTTTATAAGCACGTGTTTCTCTAGCCGTTTAGTCTTAGCCGAGTCAGGGTAATTTCGCCTCAGCTAAATTATTTGTATCAGTTCCAAACCACAAGCTGTTGCGGCCTGGTTCATAAACCATATGCCGGACTGAGCCTGCGCCGCTGGGAATTGCTGTAATACTGAAAATTGCTTCAGTTTGCGGGTCAAAACCGACTAATAAATTAGGATTTGGCCAGGTTTCCACAAACCAGATTCTTCCTTTACTATCAATTTCCATGGCATAAGGACCAGACTTTTCAGACGCTGTTTTCCATTCCTTATGGCTGCCTGATTTGGGATCATAACGCCCAATGTATCCCTGGCTGTAGTCGCTGTACCAGACGATATCATCTGTTGCAATAACCAGGCGCCTGGGCCTGGATTCCTGACGTGGAAGAGTTATCACTTCAAGCGCCAATGTTTCAGGATCAATCGTGGCCAGGGCATTGGTACCAAATAAGGCGATCCATGGATGTCCCCGAGAGTCCATTGTTATGCCGTAGGGTAAAGCATGCTCAAGTTCTACGCTTACTAAATCTATTTTTCCGTTATGTTTGTTCAAACGACCAACTTGATTGCTTCTCTGTAGAGTAAACCAGATTTCGTTGTTGCCATTAAAGACCAGCGTATGTGGGTCTTTAGCGCTTTTATTGGGCATTTCAAAGCGTGTTAATTCACTATTTTCGGGGTTCATATGTCCAATGTAAGCCTGACGGTTACCGGCTATCCATAATGAACCATCCTGATCGACGATCAAATTATGTGGCCCGGTACCGGCTGGTAAATCCTGGCGTGAGAATTGCTTAGTTGTTGGATTAAATTGCGCAACATAATCGCCAGCCTGTCCAACCAGCCAAATGCTGCCATCAGGTGCCACATCGGGATCACGTGGGCGCGTGTTTTCCCAGGGAAGCGGCCATTCAGTTATTTCTACAGTTATAGGTCTGGCAGCTACCGAGCTTGAAACAGTTTCAGTGGTCTCAGTGCTCGAAATTGCTTGAGCACTTAAGTTACTAGAAACTGCAATCAGTAAAATAACCAGAGCTTTTAGAGTCATGCCTCACCTCATTTAAGAATTCAGTCATTACCTAAATTAAAGCATAATTTATCCTAAGACACCTCGGCTCATACCCTGAATGAAAATTATAACTGTGCCTTTTGACTAGTGTAGAGCTACCCTAGGTCTCAGATTCTGGTTTAATAATGGCCTTTGATTTAATCTGCTGCGCCAGTTTTATCCCAAGCAAGTAACCTGCATAGGCGGCGGCAAACCACAGCCAAACCTGACTAGTATCGATTCTTTTCATCCAGTAAACAGGCCAGATAATGGCGGCAATGAAATTGGTAAAGGCTTCAACAAATATATGGATAATGAGGTCGAGATCAATACTTTTCAGGAATGCCCAAAAGCCACCGAAATTAATAACCATTTCGATGATGTCGGATACTTCAATAACCAGCCATGTGATTAAACTGACAATGCCGTAAAAACCACCACCGAATTTCATCCATTTTTTATGTATCAGGTCATGAGTTTTGTTTTCTGCCTGGTCCTTTTTGGACTTAGACATAGTCTTGATCTCATGTTTAAGCGCTTTAATGCTATTTGTTTCCAGAAAATGGCCTCGATGAAGTGCCCACCAGACCATTGCTAGAGTTAACAAACAAACAGGTAATCCGGCAATTATCAACGCTCGTAGTGCTTCAGTTAGGATTTCCATCATTACCCTCTGTTTTGATGATCCGAATAGTTAAGATACATGTTTTTCATCAGTAATTCTAATTTAAATATTTCAACCTTAAGCGCAAAATATGGCTAATTATTTGCTCAAAATTTAACCCATTAGCTATCTAACTGAGCCAAGTCAAGTAGATGGCAGATGTGGCTTGTATCTTCGGTCAATGCTGAGATAATGACACCCGAAATTGATTTTACAGCAGGTTTTTTAATAGATGCTGATATAAAAAATCAAGTAATTGCAATAATAAATGATTGGTTTGACTTCATTCTGTTTATTGAAACAGATATGCACAGATTAATCATTGATTCTGAAGTGATTTTGATTATGTCGATGCCTACAAATAGTTTTCTATTTATATTGAGTATAGTTGCAGCCATATTGGCTTCAATTGCGATTGGGTTTTATCTGATTACCAGAGTATCGGTCATCATCCAGTCCAGATTCCTAAAGTCTGACCCCGACACTGCTCACATTTACTGGATTTATAAAAGCCCATTTTTTATCCGTTTAACCGATCGGATGTTTATTGTTTCAACTATATTGTTGTTGCAATACAGCAAACTGGTTGATGGTGTTGTCAAAAAATTAAACCCTTCTTTGAAAGATAAGCGAATTCTGCAAATCTCATGTGCATTTGGTGACGTTTCCGAGAAAATCGCTAAACATTGCCAACAGCAGGGCGCTAAAGAATTTGTGCTTACCGACATCATGCAAAGTGAAGTTGATAATGCTGAAAGGAAGCTCAAAAAATTCGGCAATCTGTGTTCATTCCTCAGACAAGATGCCATGAAAATGGAGTTTGAAGATCAGTCATTCGATTATGTGGTGTCTTTCTTTCTGCCGCATGAATTACCATTAGATAAAAAGAACAAACTCATTGCAGAAGCCAATCGTGTACTGAAACCGGGTGGGAAAATAATATTCGGAGAGTTTCACAAACCAAGATCAAAAATATTGGAATTCCTGGGGCGGATATATTTTTACATTTTCGAGCCTTATGCTACTGAGATGTGGGATGAGTTTGATTTTGTGCAAGCGTTTGCAGAGAATACAGATAATCACTACATCATCGAAAAGGAAACATTTCTTTTTAGTAACTTTCAGGTACTGGCAGCTAAATTACCGCTGGTAAGTGATCAGGCCTGATAGTTAACTGTCAAAAGTAATTCAGCGAATATGATCATTCGAATTATTCTATATATCCTGGCCGCCGTTGTAATGGCTGCACATTTTCTGCGTACAGGGAATCTACTGCTGGTCAGTTTGTGTCTGTTGGCGCCGCTGTTATTTTTTTACCGACAGCGTTGGTCATTATTGCTATTGCAGCTGCTTGCATATTGTGGGGCAATAGTCTGGTTATGGACTGCCTATTCCTTGATTGAGTTATACAAGTTAAGAGGTATGCCCTGGACTAGAACTGCCATAATTCTAGGTGGGGTAGCGCTATTTACATTACTGGTAGGCTTGCTGTTAAATTCCCGCAGTATGCGCGATCGTTACCACAGCTAGTTTTTTTTGTTTATTGCTCCAGTTTAGCTACGCCGCAGTACTAATCGTACAAACTTAGTTTTTGTCGGCCACAGCATCACTTACCACGTAATGGCTGCCCTTGCTAACAGGGTTGAGTGAAGCCGCATGCACCACAAGCAACGCTGTTCGCACCGCATTCCTTAACTCAATTAATTCACGCGTTAAAGTGCAATCACGATAAAAAGACTGCACTTCTTCGCGTAGTTCAATCAGCATACGGCGCGCTCGTGCCAAACGTCTTTCGGAACGGATGATGCCAGAATAATTCCACATAGTCTGCTGAACCAGGTTCAGGTCCTGTTGCACCAGGGTTGGGTCGGCCTTGTTGCCGGGGCTTTGCCATGGTCGTGGTTTTGGAAGCCTGAAATCCATGCTATTAATATCCTGAATATCAGCCAGGGCGGTGAATTTGGCGCCGGTCAGACATTCAAGCAGAGAGGTGCTAGCGAGTCGGTTAGCGCCATGTAATCCAGTACAGGCGGTTTCTCCGATGGCATTCAAATGGGTCACATTGGTGCGTCCATTTAGGTCGGTATGGATTCCGCCACAGGAATAATGTGCGGCAGGTACCACCGGAATCTGTTCTTTAGTGATATCGACACCATGTTGCAGGCAGCTTTCATATACAGAAGGAAAGCGATCACGGATAAAGTCGGCTGTCAGAGCACTCAGGTCTAGAAATACACAAGGCTCACCACTGGTCACCATTTCTTCATTAATCGCTCTAGAGACGATATCTCTTGGCGCCAGAGAAGCACGCGGGTGCACTGCATCCATAAATGTCTCACCGCGTGAATTTACCAGTACTGCACCTTCACCCCTGAGGGCTTCGGTGATCAGTGAACGGGGTGCATTTTTCCCGTAAAAAACGGTGGGATGAAATTGGACATATTCAAGATCAATCAAACGCGCACCGACACGATAAGCCATTGCCATACCATGACCCACAGTGCCGGGATGATTAGTGGAATGCTGGAAAATATGGCCAAGGCCGCCAGTGGCTAAAATGGTCTTACGGGCAACCACAGCCATGGGATTGCCGGTATTCTGATCGAGCACATAAGCACCGAAACAGGTTAGCGGAGCATAGCGGTCTGCCGGCTGGTCTGTATTATGCGAAAGCGTCAACAGATCAATGGCAACCGCACCTTTCTGGCGGGTAATCCGTGGATTGGAATCAACGCTTTGGCTCACAGCAGATAAAATTGCATGACCGGTCAGGTCTTTAGCATGGATGATTCGGCGCTTGCTGTGACCCCCTTCACGGGTCATCTCAAGATCACCATTTGCCTCACGATCAAACGCTACCGCAAGTGCTTCAAGTAGAAGTTCTTGAAGGGCTGCAGGTCCTTGATTCACCAATTGTGCAACCGCAGCTGGATTTGCTGTGCTGTCACTGGCTGCCATGATGTCATTAACCAGTAGCTCGGGCTGGGCCGAAGTATCATAGATTATGCCGCCCTGGGCGCGATCACTATTCGCTTCCAGTGGTTCTCCCAGTGACAGCAGCTGTACATTCAGTCCTGCTTTTGCTGCGTGCAGGGCATAAGCAGAGCCAGCTAAACCGGCGCCAATAACAAGACAGTCTGTGTGCACAATTTCCATAGTTAAACCTAACTTGCCAGTTCGAACATTTTATCAATACAAGCAGAAGCGCGCTGACGTAGGTTTTCTTCCAGAGTAATGATTTGCGCAGGCTGTGGATTTGCCAGAGCATCACGGATGTTTTCAAGTCCGTTGAGTTTCATATACGGGCATAGACGGCAACCACCAATAAAATTCTTTTCCGGATCTTCTACGCCAAGACGACTTACCAAACCACATTCAGTCAGCATCAGGTAGTAGGGGGCGTCTGTGGTTTTGACATATTGCATCATGCCGCCAGTGCTGCCGAGATAATCGGCGAGCTCAGCAACTTCCGGAGTGCACTCAGGATGCGCGACTACTTTTAGACCCGGGAAACGGGTGCGGGCTTCGGCAATTTGTTCCACCGTAAATTCTTCATGGACGACACAAGTACCATCCGATGAAATCACTTCTTTATCGATGCCACGGTCTTCCAGTTCCTTACGGACATTGTCAGCCATTAGGCGGTCGGGTACGAACAGGATTTGTTTTTGTGCTAAACCGGCAACAATTTCATACACATTGCTGGAAGTCACACAGACATCAGATTCGGCTTTGACCTCAGCGGTAGAGTTGATATAGCAGACTACAGCAGCATCAGGGTAGAGGGCTTTTAACTGCACTACTTCATCACCGGTAATTGAATCTGCGAGACTACAACCTGAATCGCGATCAGGTACGACCACCAGCGATTCGGGAGAAAGAATTTTGGCAGTTTCAGCCATAAAAACCACACCGGCAAAGACGATCATATCGGCTTTTGCGTCTCTGGCTTTCTTGGATAAGTAATAGGAGTCGCCTTTAAAGTCGCTGACCCCATAGATAATTTCTGGCTCGACATAAGAGTGGGCAAGAATTACTGCGTTTTTTTCCTTTTTGAGCTGATTTATTTCTAATGTCAGTGGTGCAATTTCGCGGCAGGCTTCGAGATTCCATTTACGCCCTGTACTGCAATCAACATGCATCAGGGAAATTAACAGCCGTTGCGCTTCGGCCTCGATTGGGGAGTCTGGCTTTTGGTCCATTTCACTCTCATTAGTAATCAATAGGTTTATATCTTTATTGTATCAATCCCGGGCATATAAACACACCAGGAGTCTGTCGGATTTAACATGATCTACTGTGGAAAAGTCGAGTCTGGCCAGATCCCCCGCTCTTTTAGGTTAGATAGCGATGCTATTCGCCTTAAAAGACTGAAAAATCTGCTCAAATCTGCTTTCCCTCGCTGCGATCGGTCAAATCCGACAGGCTCCTGGCAGAGAATTATTCCTGGCTTGAATGAGAACAGTTTATTTTCTATAACAATGTTGATACCTGAGTAACAAAGGCGTAATATTTATTTGGAATACTCAGTATTTGTCCAATACACATGAGGTGTTCAGATGGAATTGAAATCAATTACCAAAGTTGTGCTTCCCCTAGTTACTTTATCCGCTTTATTAGTCAGCAATTTAGTATTTGCAGCCCGTTTCCCCGGTGTGCCAGCCGTTGTAGATGCTGACTTTTATGATGATGGTGCGCCTTCAGATGAAAAAGTAGAGCTTGGCAAAAATCTCTTCTTTGACAAAATTTTGAGTGGTAACCTGAATGATTCCTGTGCCAGTTGCCATCACCCGATGGCATGGTCCGGAGATGGACTCTCGCTGTCAGTCGGTGAAGGCGGTCGCGGCTTGGGTATTACCCGTGATACGGGTGTGGGTGCTAATGCTATCCATGAACGTGTGCCACGAAATGCGCCACCGGTATTCAATCTGGGCGCACGTGAGTTTGTGAATATGTTTGCTGATGGAAGGGTTACTGTTGATCCCAACTCGGCATCCGCTTCCGGATTTATTTCACCCGCTGGGAATCAGTTGCCGGAAGGGTTGGATAATGTGTTGGCGGCACAAGCTATGTTTCCAGTAACATCTGGGGCTGAAATGGCGGGGCAGGTGGGTGAAAATGACCAGGCTGATGCCGCGGCAGCCAATATACTGGGCGGCCCAGGTGGTGTTTGGGATTTAATTGCACAAAAGTTGCAGGAAATACCCGCCTATGTGGAGATGTTCAAACAGGTCTATCCAAATGAAGTGTTTGTAGCTGAAGATATTACCTATGTACATGCTGCCAACGCCATAGCTGCTTTTGAAGCCCGCGACTGGCGCTTTGATAACAGCCCGTTTGATCAGTTCCTCAGGGGCAACAGAAGGTCCCTGAGCGTAAATGCTGCCCGGGGCATGTTACTGTTTTACGGCAAAGCCAGATGCAGCAAATGTCATAGTGGAGTGTTCCAGACAGACCAGCAATTCCATGCAGTAGCAATGCCGCAAATCGGCCCGGGTAAGGGCGACAATTTACCTGGCTACAGTGATGGTCACGATGACTTTGGCCGCGAGCGGGTGACAGGTTATGCAAATGATCGTTTTAAATTCCGTACGCCTACATTAAGGAATGTTGCCCTGACTGCACCCTATGGCCATGCAGGTGCATACAATACTTTGGAAGCCGTGGTCAGGCATATGCTTGATGGCGTGGAATCACTGCATAACTATGATCAGTCGCAGGCGGTACTGCCTGCCACGGGTACAGCACTTGATGATATTGATTTTATTGTGATGAATGATGCTGTTCGACGTGATGCAATCGCTGCAGCCAATGAACTGGTGCGGCGCAGACTTAAAAATCGGGATGTGGATGCGTTAGTCGCTTTCCTTCATGCCCTGACTGATCTAGATGCCGTGGATTTAAGGCGCGATGTCCCGGCAAGTGTCCCCAGCGGATTGCCTGTCTGGGATTAGTTATTAAGTTTTAAGGCTTGCTTGCGGATGTGTACCAAGTGCGCTTCCGCAAGCTTTTTTGTGTTGAAAATTTATTCCTGTCGCCATATCCTTGAGTAATGATTCAGCTTCCCTGTATAGAACCCGTTTTCCGTCCACCATCCGAGGCTCGTAGCCTAATATTACAAGTCACTAATGGCTGCTCCTGGAACAACTGTACGTTTTGCGAAATGTACACTCAAGCGCAGAAGAAATTTAATTTAAAACAGCTGCAGGTGATCGAGCAAGAATTAGAGGCCGTGGCGAAGTTGGAGATTCCAGTTCGCCGAATATTTCTGGCTGATGGCGATGCGATGACACTCTCATTTCGACGCCTGCAGGAAATTATGCAGGCCATTAACCATTATCTGCCGGATGTTCAGCGTGTTTCATCTTATTGTTTGCCACGAAATTTAAAACATAAAACGGTTGCAGAATTAGCTGAGCTCAAGGACATGGGCTTGAGTCTATTTTATGTGGGCTGTGAGTCCGGTGATGATTTGGTCCTGGAGCGTGTCTGTAAGGGTGAAAATTTTGATTCTTCACTTTCAGCATTGGAAAAAATCAAAGCAGCCGGAGCACGTAGTTCGGTAATGATTCTTAACGGCATGGGTGGCAAACGCTATAGCCAGCAACATGCGGTTAATTCTGCTTTGTTGATGAACGCTGCCCAGCCGGAATATCTCTCAACACTGGTGATTAGCTTTCCAACGGGAGTAGAGCGTTATCAGCGTGGTTTTAAAGGTGAGTTTGAAGCACTGGAACAGGCGGATTTGTTTCAGGAAATGTTCTGGCTACTGGATACACTCGAACTTGAGAATACAATTTTCCGCAGTGATCATGCCTCCAATTATTTAGTGCTTAAAGGCACTTTAGGCAAGGATAAATCACGTTTGCTGGGGACTGTGCGCGCTGCTCTGGAACAGCCCGGTTCGATTCAATTACGACCTGAATGGATGCGTGGTCTATAAGCTTCAGTTAGCAGTCTGTCGGACTTAACATGATTTACTCGGCAACTGCTCCTGCGTCGCCTGAAGCGCCTACTTTTGGTGCTCTACCTCCTGCATCCCTGCAGTCGTGCGAAAAAGCTGAATTTGGCCAGATTTTCCGATCTTTCTCGTTAAATAGCGGTGCTATTCGCCTCAAAAGACCGAAAAATCTGACTCAAATCGGCTGTTTCTCGCTACAATCGGTCAAGTCAGACAGACTGCGTCGCTAAAATTAAGTCAGCAGCTTTTTCAGCAATGGCCATAACCGGGGCATTGGTGTTACCGCTTATCAGTGTTGGCATGATTGAGGCATCAACCACTCTGAGTCCTTCCAGACCATGAACTCTCAACTGGTCATCTACAACTGCCATTTCATCATTGCCCATTTTACAGGTGCCTGATGGATGAAAAACCAGACCGAGCATGTCTTTGCATTTTTTTAGAATTTCAGCATCGCTTTGTGCATCATCACCGGGACTAATTTCGCTACCACGATAATCATCAAAACTTTTACTTGCCAGAATTTTCCGCGCAACGCGAATGCCATCAATCAGGGTTTTACTGTCATCGGGGTGGTCGAAGAAATTCAGGCTTATTCTTGGTGGTACTTTTGGATCTGAAGATTTGAGGCTAATTCTGCCTCGGCTCTTAGGTCTGAGTACACAGACGTGACAGGAATAACCATGTCTGGATAATAACTTCAGATTGCGGCCACAATCATCAAACAGCAGTGGTACAAAATGCAATTGAATGTCAGGCACATCAATTGTATCGGAGGTTTTCAGAAAAGCGCCTGCCTGCGATACTGATGATGATAATTTACCAGTATTAGCAAACAAATATTTAAAGGATTCGGGCACCATTTTCAGGAGACCATTAACAGAGGTAGTAAGCCCATCTTTTTTCTTGCTTTCTTGCAGAACACAGGCATCTACGTGCTCTTGCAAGTTTTGCCCAACACCAGGAAGGTTGTGTGATTGGGTAAGCCCCACTTCTGCAAGTGCCTGTTTATCTCCAATCCCGGACAACATCAGCAGTTTTGGTGAATTATAGGCACCGGCGCTTAAAATCACTTCTTTATTCGCATAAATGCGCTCAGTTTTCCCTTTTCTCAGGTACTCAACACCTATAGCTCGTTTTCCCTCAAAAAGAATTCTGCTCGCCTGTGAATTACATTCAACGCTCAGGTTATTACGTTTTCTAGCGGGGTTTAAAAAGGCATGCGCTGCGCTCCAGCGTTTGCCATCATTAATTGTGAATTGGTAATAACCAACACCTTCAAATTGAGAACCATTAAAATCTTCTGTTAACGGATAGCCCGCTTCCTGAGCTGCCTTTATAAAGTGTTCGTTTACCGGAAAAAAATTGCGACAATCAGAAACCTTTAAAGGACCCGAGTCGCCATGAAAATTATCCGCCCCACGTTCATTAGACTCAGATTTCTTGAAATATGGCAGCAGATCATTAAATCCCCAGCCTTTATTGCCTAAGGCTTCCCAGTGGTCGTAGTCAGAGCGATCACCACGGATATAAATCATTGCATTAATTGAACTACCACCACCCAGTGTTTTTCCCTGAGGGCAAAAAATAGGCTGGCCTTTTCGAATCTCAGCAACTGGCTCAGAGTCATAGGACCAGTTATATTTTTTGCTGAACATAAAATACGCAAATGCCCCGGGTATCTTGATAAAAGGGGATTTATCGTCGGGTCCTGCTTCAAGCAGGCATAGCTTATGCTCACTATTGTTGGATAGGCGGTTGGCGAGCACGCTACCAGCTGAACCTCCGCCGATGATAATGTAATCAAAATGTGTGGTTTTCATTGCAAATGCCTTGCAGCCTGTCGGACTTAACCGATTGTAGCGAGAGAAAGCCGATTTGAGTCAGATTTTTCGCTTTTTTGAGGCGAATAGCACCGCTATTTAATGAGAAAGAGCGGGAAATCTGGCCTCTCTTTAGCAGTCCATCTGATCACAATTAGCAGTCCTTATCAACCGCAACCGCAACCGCGATAAAGTTTAGATTGTTTGGGCTGTCGCTAAGTGCTGCCGGCTTAAGGTTTTACTGATTGCCGCTGTTAAGTTGAGCGGCATGCTCTCTGCTGAATTTGTTGATAATGTTTTCAGCAGAATATTGTGGATCAGGATGATACAGGGCCTCCAGAGCAGCAATGCCTAAGCCTGGTTTATTCAAAGTATGAAGATTGCCTTTAATTGCTAGCTGGGAGAGTAGCTCAGGTCCGGCTATTTGTGCATAAGTTAAGCTTTTTGGGCTGAAAAAATCGATTCTATCCATAGTATCCAGGAAAACGGGTTCAGCCAGACGCTTATCCAGCCATTGATGGAAGTCTGCTGATTCTTTCTGATACATCAAAATTAAATCATTTTGAGTTAAGCGCCACATACTTGAGCTATCAAAAGATGACATAAATGAACGGATTAACATCAGTAGTCCAGTTTCAGAAAAGCCGTATTCAGGTATCCATTGAATGAAGGTGCCACCTACTGCTAGATTCTGGTAGGCAATCTCATAAAATTCCGGAGTCATCAGGTTTTCCATGCCAGCGACCCAGA